>JAAZXD010000229.1 GCA_014240355.1 Roseibacillus sp.
GGAAAAAAGTTACTGTTGCAATCCTGGCTGAATCCGCTCGCCAGATCTGCATAGTCAGGGAAACCGTTCGCGTTGCAATCACCGCACTCGTCAGGGATTCCATCGGAATCGTTGTCTAGGCTCAGGCCATTGTCGATATCTATCTCGTCAGGAATACCATTACCGTTGCAATCGGACGTGGGGCTGAAGATATACGCAGTGCCATCCCAGACGCTTTGATTGAGGGGGTCTGCTGCACCGGTGAACAGCGTGCCACTCTGGATGGCCACGGAGTGGCCGATGCTGTCCCCCATTACATCGGCTTCCAGTTGGAGAGCCCAGTCCCCAGTCTGGGAGTTTCTGTAAAACAGGAAGACACTCCCGGGCACTCCCAGGGCAGCGATATCTCCATCCAGAGATACCGATGTTACCGGCGAGCCGGACCCTCCTGCTGGAATCAGTTGGTCTTCCATCTGGAACAGGAAGGAGGGATACCCATCCATCCGGTATACCGCTCCTCTCCCATTCTGGCTTCCAATTACCGCGGTGTCTTCCTTGACGACAACCGCATTACCAAACCCCGGCGTCCCCACTGGACCGCTGATGGTCTGGTGGTGGACAAAGAGACTACCGAACCGCAGATAGACCTCCGCACGATTGCTAGCGGGATTCCCCACGATCGCAATTTCCGTCGGGCCGCTGCACTCGGACCCTCCCGTGTACTTGGAAACCGAGACCGATTCACCAAAGGTAATGACACTGCTGCCTGGAGGAGCGGATACCGCGTTAATCAAATCCCATTGAGTCCAGCTGGGGGTAGCTGGATGCCGATAAAACCACACCTGACTGGCAGCAGCGGGAGGTTGTGCTCCCCCCCCTCCCGAAGAGGGCCGATCTCTTGTTCCCACGGCCAGCACATATTCATCAATCCCATCCCCTGAAGCCACCGACACGGATTCCCCGAAGTAGTCATCCCCTGGAACAGTCCCAAAGAGAGATTCGACGAGATCCCAGTCACCGCTCAAGTTCTTACGATAGGTATGGATTCCCCCAACCGAAGGAAATGAGAGCGTCCCCCAAGTGTTCGGGGCACCCGCTACGAGCAAATCTTCCGAGACCGATACGGACCAGCCGAAGGCATCGGTAAGGTTGTCCGTGCAGAGGACTTGGGTCGGTTTCCACTCTTGGTCCCCCGCGTCAAACGTGTATGCGAATACGCTAGCAAAGTCTAGAATTCCGGAATTGGTAAATAGGAACGGGCTGCCTACGACGAGGTCAGGTCCTGACACTGCCAAGGAAGTGCCGAAATAGTAGGGGAAAATGGGATTCCCAGTGCATGGCGATCCTGGATCGGCCGGTGTCATTACCGGAATCAATTGCTGGTCGATCGCCAATCCCGACTGAGCCATCAAAAACGAGGGTGAGAACCCAGCGAAAACGAGAACCATCCAGAGGCAAAATGCTGGCCTGTAGAAGTTGATGGGGATGCGGGGGGTGAATTTCATCGAACTACGTCCGAACGAAACCGTCGAACATATAATCAACCAGAACAGCGAAGAAGACGACAAGGGCGGCGGGCGGGAATCTCTCTGGTGGAGGACCAACCTGCGCCGCATGGTTTGAAGGTCAGGACGTTTCCGGAAAAAGCACTCAGAGCCGTCCAGCATTGTGGAAGCAGAAGAAGTTCTAGACAGGCGCGAGATGGATGCATGCAACCGGGAAGAATGTCTATTTGTATTCTCCTTGTAGTGGGCCACCCCCCTTCGTGAGTGAGTTGTAGATTTGTACATGATGTGACTCCAATCGTGGCGGGACGAGTTTATCGGGAGCGAAAAGGGCCAGGCAGCCCCCGGTATGTCTTCGGTCCAACGGTAAATACGCAAGCACTCGCCGGCGTGACAGGAAAAATCGTGTTCACGCAGCCGGGGCTGCACTTCGACTCTGGATCGATTCCCAGAAAAGAACACCGGCCGCCCCCTGCGGGGAGCGGCCGGTGCTGGTCGGTCGAGATGTGTTTGCCATCCAACCGCTACGGACAGGGCGGGAAGGAGGCGCAATCGAGTGCGTCGAGTGTCGGGTCGATGCCGCAGTTCGGGAAGGGAGCAGGCGGCGGAGGACTGGGGGGAGGAAAGAGGTAATTCAGCAGGTAGATGGCATCCGCGATGTCTGGATGGAGCCCGTCGTCGTTGACATCAGAAGCGTCATCGCAGGGACTGATCCCTCCAGGAAGATTGAAGGTGTAGTAGAGTGAGTTAATTACATCGGCAAGATCAGGAGAGCCGCCGCTTGCGTTGGTATCGCCGCGGACGAACTGGACACACTCGTCAGGGATTCCATCGCCATCGATATCGAGACTTGTCCCGTTTGCAATATCGCATTCATCGGGGGCACCATTGAAATTGCAGTCCTCACTGGTACCGAGGCTGATGTCGAGGGAATCAGGAACGCCATTGCCGTTGCAATCACCGCAGCCCTCTTGAGCGGCGGTGCGTACACAGACCGTCTTGCTGCAGCATTCTTCGACGCTTCCGGCGCCATTACTGGCCAGCAAGATGATCTCCAGACAAACGCAGCTTCCTGCGAGAGCGTCAGCGATGAGAACATCGATCAGGAAGGCATCACCCGGGGAGACAGGAGAATTGAAACTGATGGTGCTCGGAGATACCGTTGGACCCGAGTATGGGAACGGGAGCGGGGGCGGCGGACCGAAGGGGTAAGTGATGGAAACCTCGGCTGCGACGATCTCGCAACTGCTCAGGTTGGTCATGTCGAGTGTCACACTGGAAGCACAGCCAACTGTCGGATCTGCCGATACGATTTCGGTGTTCACCTCGGCACAATCTTCGCAATCCGGTGCGAGGAAAAGGGTAGTGCTGCCGACATTGAAGCCCGGAGCATCATCCAGGTGTGCAGCAATACCGATGGTGCAGCCTGCGATGGCGACATTGATTCCGAATCTGTCGTCTGACAACGGATCATCGGGCTGCAATTCGGCAACCTCCGTCCATTGTGGTGAACCAGCGATCACTTCGTAATCATAGACGTAGGCCGTGCCGGAATTGGATCCAACGATGTCAGCGCGGGCAGCACCGGAAAGGATGCGACCGGACCCGTTGAGCGGTTGCTGAGAATCTGGAAAGTCCGCCTCGATGGCGACCGCTCTGCCGAAGGCATCGCTGGCCTGGCCAGTGCTGCCAAAGAGTTGCTGCTCAAGTGTCCAGTTGCACCATGTTTGCGGATTGGTGCCCAACCTGCGGTAAACATAGGCGCTTCCGGTGCCGCCGTTGCTGTAATCATGGGCGCCAATCACCAGTACATCTCCTGCGATGGCGACGCATCCACCGAAACTCTCCCCGGCGGTGGGAACACCAGTCGATCCGCCCGTCAGTGCCACCCCACTTGAGCCATTACAGCCGAGCCAGGAGACTCCATTTTTCCTGTGAAAAAGGTATGCCACTCCGGCATTCACGAGCCCGTCTACGGTTGCGAACGGATCTCCCACGGCGATCTGATCGTCATCGATATCTACCCACGTACCCAGATGTTGAGGGATGGGACCGGTCGGGTTCTGGATGATCAGGTCCGCCGCAAGGACGTCTCCGCCCTGGTCTGGATTCCAGGACCCTCCATTGTAGCGATGGATGAACGCTGCACCGCCACCCCAGAAGTCGGGAACGCCGACGACTATGGTTTCATCGTCCACCGCGACTGAACTTCCTGGCGGGGTTCCAGTGAGAGGAAGAGTTGAATGGGTGAGGGTTGTTTCCAGTTGCCAGTTCGAACCACTGTTACGGTAGACATACGCCTTGATGATCAGGCCAGTGGTATCACTGACTGGGCGCGTGCTGACCACGATCAAGTCGTCGCCCGTATCGTTATCATCGACATCAACGCTGGAGCCGAAGCGTTCTCCTACCTGAAGTGGCGATGACGGATCAGAGGGGAGCAGGCCTTCAGAGACCCATACATTGCCGATGCGGCGGAACACCTCAGCCTCACCTTGCGCGTTGGACCCCGCCTGTGGTGATCCAACAACCTTGAGGCGGCCAGACATGGCAAGAGATCCTCCGAATTTCTGATTGGGCTGTGTTCCCGAGAACTGCTGCGTCTGTTCATAACTGTTGCTGACCGGCTCTGGACAGCCCTGGCCAGGAAGTGGCGAAACGAACAAAAAGAGGCTCATGAATAGCCAGGGGGCCAGGTTGTAGTTATTCAACCCTTTTTGCGCGGGGTGTGTGGTTTCGAACATGATGCAACTCCAATCGTGGCGGACGATGTTGATTCGGGAGCAGAAACGGTCCACTCCCGTTGTTTCATTCGAACAAGGGGAAATACGCAGCCATGGTCCGGCGTGACAGGGAAAGTGGAAAAATGCTGTATGGATCAGGAGAGGGCGCCGGGGGGCACGTTGAGAGGGTTTGGCGTTATTTCCAGTGCGGGTTCATCCGAATGCTCAACGCCCGGCGAGGGTTGAGTCAGTGACACCGTTTGGGACGGTTCGAGATCGGGATCAGAAAGCACTCCCTGTCAGATCAGCGGGGTGGATCGGATGCTTCCGAGGAGGGTGCTGCCCCATCCCGTTCACGCTGCAACTTTAGCAATTCCTTATGGAGTTCGATGGCCTCAAGAGTTTGAGGGTGATCATCTCCCAGCACGCGGCGGCGGCCCTCGAGCGCCTCCTTGTAGTAGGGCATCGCCTCATCCAGGTTGCCCTGGGCCTTGAGCAGAAACCCCATGTTGTTGATCAAGCTGAGGGTACCTGGGTGGTCATTTCCCAGCTGACGGCGGAAGCCCTCGAGCGCCTCACTGTAGTAGGGCATCGCCTCATCCAGTTTGCCCTGGGCCTGGAGGAGCTTCCCCATGCCGGTGATCGAACTGAGAGTGTCGGGATGGTCATTTCCCAGCACACGGCGGCGACCCTCAAGCGCCTCTTTGTAGTAGAGCATCGCCTCACGCAGTTTCGCCTGGTCCTGGAGCAGAAACCCCATGTTGCTGATCAAGCCAAGGGTGCCGGGGTGGTCATTTCCCAGCTGATGGCGGAAGCCCGCTAGCGCCTCATTGAGGTAGGGCATCGCCTCATCCCGCTTGCCCTGGTCGTAGAGAAGCCAACCCATGTTGTTGATCAATACGAGGGTGTTGGTGTCTTCATTTCCCAGATGATGGCGGAAGCCCTCGAGCGCCTCCCTGAAGTAGGGCATCGCCTCGTCCAGTTTGCCCTGGTTCTGGAGCAGATGTCCCATGTTGTTGACCCTCATGAGGGTGCTGGGGTGGTCATTTCCCAACTGTTTGCGGAAGCCCTCGAGTGCATCCTTGAAGTAGGGAATCGCC
>JAAZXD010000022.1:0-13657 GCA_014240355.1 Roseibacillus sp.
CGATCTGAGCCTCATCGAGAACAAGCAGGCCCTGGCCAAGAACATGTTCATGTTCGGGCAGGTGATGGAAGGAACGCAGTTCTACGGGCTCTTCGGCATGATCCTGAGCCTTTACCGCCAGAACAAGTTTCCGGGGATCGGACAGATGTTCCGTTACACCCTGCGCGATGAGTCAAATCACATCGACCTCCTGCGCCAACTTCTCAATGAACTGGTGGTGGAGAACCCCGAGATCTGGACGGAAGAGTTCCGCGATGACCTGCGCGAGACCATGCGTCAGGGGATCGATCTTGAGAAGCAGTTCATCCGTGACTGCCTGCCGGTTGACGCGGTAGGGCTCAATGTATCCGACTTTGAGAAGTATATCGACTACATCGGTGACCGCCGCCTGGTGAACTGCCGTCTCGATCCTCTCCAAGATAATGTTTCCAATCCGTTCCCCTGGCTTGCCGAGATGATGGACATCAAGAAGGAGCAGAACTTCTTTGAAGGTCGCGTCACGGAATACCAGAAGTCCTCCGCTCTGGAGGGAAGTTATGATGACGATGACCTGTAATCGTAGTTGGCCCGGGGGAGGGAGGGGTATTCGGTGTCTGGTGAAGTCAAGAAGCGCCGTGTTGCCGACCTGAGTAGCCAACCCTTCCTGCATGCCAGCAAGCCAACGGTAGTCCTCTGCCTCCATCCCGATCTCTGACCCCTGCCTCCTTACTCAAGACCCTGCCCCACCAAACCCATTATGTACAGATCCATTACTCTGGAAGAAGACATCGCCCTGAAGGAGGTCATTGCGAACCGTCACGGTGATGAGGCGAGTTGCCAGCGGTTCAACTGGCGTGATTCGCTGGAAACCGAACACCGTGCTCCCATCCCGGAAATCATCGTAACCCGTGCCGCGGGCGAAGTGGAATTCTCGCTCGCCGACGTGGCGGATACCATCGGGGAGGCCCTCACCGACCTGTTGCTCTCCCGCGAGGAGCAGGAAGATAGTATCTACAATGACGAAAACCGCAACTTCGTGACCGGAGTGGCCTTCAGTGTGGCCAAGAGTCTCATGCAGCAGGTGCAGAGGGGAGGAGCAATCAAGCTGAGCCAGAATGATCTCTACCTCCTGATTGAGAAGGCCCTGATCGAGAATGACGCGCACGATGTGGCCAAGTCCCTGGTCTTCACGAGGAGTTACCAGAAGAACGGTGAGATCGTGGTCAGCGAGGACCTGCATCTCATGCCGGTGCGTCTCATCCGCCGCAACGGTAACGTTGTCCCCTGGAGCGAAACCAAGATTGAGACCGCCGTGCGCAAGGCCTTCCTCGACCTGCGGAAGGATCCGGAGCCAGCGACGCGGGTTTCCCACGGGGTGACCCAGAGGGTGCGGGCAGGTGATTCTGCATTCGTGCACATTGAGGATGTCCAGGACCTGGTGGAGGAGGAGTTGGGCCGGCAGGGCCAGTTCGACGTGATGCGGGCCTACATGTCCTACCGGATACAACGGGCGGAGGTGCGCAAGCTGCACCAGGCGGAGTCCGCCGAGGATCCCAATCAGGACTCCATGGTTGTGGTCATCCGGGAGAATGGACAAAGCGACTTCTGGGACGGAACAGAACTCAAGAAGCGCATCCAGTTCGGCATGATTGGCCTCGATCTCTGCCTGAGCGAGGAGGAGATAGAACTTGAGCTGCGGCGTTCCATCGGGGCCGAGATTTCAGAGACTGAGCTGCAGCGCACGATCATCCTCAATGCCAAGGCTCTCATCGAGAAAGATGCTGACTTTGCCAAGTTCGCGGCGCGCGTCCTGCTCAGTTATATCTACGAGGAGGTCCTCGACTGGTCGATCCAGCAGGATGGAATTGCATCTCTCAAGGCCGCTCACCAGAAGCAGTTCAAGCGTTATCTGAAGCACGGGGTAGCCATCAAGAGGATCAGCTCGGAACTGTTGGAGCGCTTTGATCTCGATCGTCTGTCGGACGCCTTCGATCCCTCCGCCGACCTGGACTTCGATTACCTCGGAATCCAGACCCTCTACGATCGCTATCTCATCGTGGACAAGACCGCCGAGAAGCCGCGCCGCATTGAGACTCCACAGTTCTTCTGGATGCGGGTTGCGATGGGGCTCTTCAAGGCCGAGGAACACAATCGCGAGGATTGGGTCGTGAGACTCTATCAACTCTACAAGGGGCGCCGCTTCTGCTCCTCTACGCCCACCCTCTTCAACTCGGGAACGCTGCACTCCCAGCTCTCCTCCTGTTATCTCTACAAGGTGGACGATTCCATCGAATCGATCATGCTGCGCGGGATTTCGGAGAATGCCTTCCTCTCCAAGTGGGCGGGTGGCCTGGGTGGTTCGTGGACCAGCGTGCGCGGCACGGGGGCCTATATCCAGGGTACCAATGGCGAAAGCCAGGGGGTCATCCCCTTCCTCAAGCTGCACAACGATCAGCTGGTGGCAGTGAACCAGGGCGGAAAGCGTCGGGGATCAGGCTGTGCCTATCTGGAAAGCTGGCATAATGATATCGAGGACTTTCTTGAGTTGCGGGTGAATACCGGTGACGAGCGTCGGCGCACGCACGACATGAACACCGCGAACTGGATTCCGGATCTTTTCATGAAGCGCATGGAATCGCGGCAGGACTGGACCCTCCTGCGCTCCAACGAGTGCTCCGACCTGCACGATCTTTACGGCAAGGCCTTTGAGCAGCGTTATCTGGAGTACGAGGAGATGGCTGCGGAGGGCAAGATCTGGAGTCGCAGGCTGCCTGCCATCGAACTCTGGAAGAAGATGCTCAAGATGCTCTTTGAAACGGGGCATCCCTGGATCACATTCAAGGATCCCTGCAACCTGCGCAGTCCCCAGGACCACGTGGGTGTAATTCACTCCTCCAACCTCTGTACGGAAATCACACTCAATACCAGTGAAGATGAGACTGCGGTGTGCAATCTTGGTTCAGTGGTGCTCGACACACACGTGACCAAGGACGGGATGCTCGATCACGAGATGCTGCGTGAAACCATTACGGTGGCCATTCGGGCGCTGGACAACGTGATCGATATCAACTTCTACCCGACTGATGCGGCTCGCACCGCCAACAGCCGGCACAGGCCGATCGGTCTTGGCGTGATGGGCCTGCAGAATGCCCTCTTTAAGAAGAAACTCTCCTTTGCCAGCGAGGAAGCGGTGGCCTTCAATGACGAGTTCATGGAAGCCATTTCCTACTATGCCTACGGGGCATCCAGCGACCTGGCGGCCGAGCGTGGCACCTATTCGACCTATCGCGGCTCGAAGTGGGATCGCGGGATCCTCCCGCAGGATTCCCTCGACCTCCTTGAGGACGAGCGTGGGGAAGAGGTCACCGTGCCGCGGGGTGGCAAGATGGACTGGCGGTCCGTGCGTGACAAGATCCTCAAGCATGGCATGCGTAATTCCAACGTGCTGGCCATCGCCCCGACCGCCACGATCTCGAATATCATGGGAACCACCCCGTGTATCGAGCCGAACTACAAGAACCTCTTCGTGAAGAGCAACCTGAGCGGTGATTTTACGGTTCTGAATCGGCAACTCGTTCGGGATTTGAAGAAGGAAAACCTCTGGACCTCTGACATGCTCGACCAGCTCAAGTACTTCGACGGAGAGCTGAGTGACATCGATGAGATCCCCGATGAGATCAAGCAGAAGCACCTCACGGTCTTCGGGGTCGGCTTCCAGTTCCTCATCGATGCCGCCTCCCGTCGGCAGAAGTGGATTGACCAGAGTCAGAGCGTGAACCTCTTCCTGGCGGAACCGGACATGAAGGCTCTCAGCCACATGTACCGGCACGCCTGGCGCGCCGGGCTCAAGACCACCTACTACCTGCGCACCCTGCAGGCCAGCAACATCGAGAAGTCCACCGTGCAGGCGAAGAGGAATGACGTGCCGCAGGAGGGCGCATCCGAGAGAGAGACCTCCACTCCTGAGGAGCAGAACGCCTGTTCCATCGAAGCCATGATGAATGGCGGGGAATGCGAGGCGTGCCAGTAAGAAGGATTTCAATTCCAGCCTGAATCGTGGGTTCTCCAGGGTTGGGGGAGAGTTGCTTTTCGGTCCGCGTGCCCGGCCGGGAGGGCAACAGCGGGGACGAACGACGATCCAGTCGCGGCTTGCAGCCGCACGGGTCCTGCCTTTAATTTCTTCCCCCCGTCTGATGAGCTGCTCCACTTCGAATCCTCCCCCTCGCCTCCGGCCGGAGGGTCCGGGCCTGTTTATGTCCCGGGTTCTTCTGGTCGTGATGATTGCGGGGATGCTGGCGAATGGCGGGCGGGGTGAGAAGCTGCCCAATATCATCCTGATCCTCACTGATGACATGGGGTGGGATATCGCCGCATTGGGGCACCCACATGTAAAAACCCCGCATCTGGACCGCCTGGTGGGGGAAGGGAGGGTCTTTGAGAACTACTACGTGGCATCTCCGGTCTGTTCGCCGACCAGGGTCTCCTTCATGACCGGGCTTCATCCCTCGCGCTTCGGGATCCACGACTACATCAACGCCGACACGCGTGCGAACTGGCGGCGGGGCATGCCGAACTTTCTGAATCCCGGTGTCGTGACCGTGGCGGATGTGGCGAAAAGAGCGGGATACCGCACCGGCCACATTGGCAAATGGCACCTGCGCAGCGGTTCTTACCCCCCCCAGCGCGACTACGGGATCGACCACTACTATTCGGTCTGGAGATCGGGCGATTACTTTCGATCCTACTCTTCGTTCTACTGCGTGGAGGAGACCATCAATTTTGTGGAACTGGCGGGGGACCAGCCCTTTTATATCAACCTCTGGCTGTTCCAGATGCATCGGCCGGTGGTGGCATCCGCGAACCAGAAACGCGTCTATGACGGGGAGACCTTCCCCCTGACCGATTTCACACCGCATATGCGTGACTACGGCGAGATCCTGCCGGATCCGGAGGAGCGCTTTCTTGAGTACAACGCGGTGATGACCAGCGTGGATGCTGCGATCGGTAATCTTCTTGAGTTCCTTGATAAGCGGGGATTGGCCGACAACACCCTGCTTCTCTTCACGAGCGACAACGGCCCGGAGGACTTCCGGATTGTGAGGGGAGTGGGTCCGGGGAGCGGTAGTTCAGGGCGATTTCGCGGGCGCAAGCGCAGTATCTACGAAGGGGGCGTCCGGATGCCCTGTATTGCACGCTGGCCCGGCAGGATTCCAGCGGGAACAGTGGACTCCACAACCGTGATGAGCTCCCTCGACTGGTTGCCCACGGTGAGCGCCCTGGTGGGAGCGGAGCTCCCCCCGCATCTGGACGGCGAGGATATGCTGCAGGCACTGAAAGGGACTCCCGCGGTGCGTGAACGGCCGCTGATCTGGGAGTTTCGCTCAGATGCGGTCGGGGAGATCAACAATGCCCCGCGCTTCGCGATCCGGGATGGCCGGTGGAAGTTGCTGTGGGAAGAAGCCCAGGAAGGGGAAGAGGGTGAGGAAATTCCCGCGCGACTGGAACTCTACGACCTGGAGGCCGATCCGGAGGAGCGCAGCAACCTGGCGGGGACGGAGCCGGTGCTGGCCGCAGGCCTGCAGGCCCGGCTGGAGGGGTTCGAGGCATCCCTGGAGAAGAGCCCGGTCGCCATCACCGAGCAACCTCTGACCGAGGTGCTGGCGGATTCCGGGGACGGAGTCAACTTGCGGGTGGAGGCCGTGGGAACTCCTCCGCCGGCCTACCGCTGGTTTCGAGACGGAGTGCCTCTGGTGGACGGTCCACGCGTGACGGGAACGGCCAGTCACCTGCTGGAGCTCAGTGATCTTGTGCTGGAAGATACCGGTGAGTACTCCTGTTGGGTCTCCAATGGGAGCACCAGCTCGCATTCAATGGCAACCCAGCTCAAGATTCAGGTGGCACCCACGATGACACGGCAGTCTGTTCCCCGGTTTCTCTGGGAAGGTGGAGCGGCATCCTATTCCGTGGAAGTGCGGGGCAGTGAACCGCTGAGCTATCAGTGGTACCAGGGGGCAGTGGCGCTGCAGGATGGCGGAGGGGTGAGCGGGTCCCGGAGTGCAAACCTGATTCTCGCGGACCTGAATGCACCCTTGAATCACGTGGGAGAGGAAGGCTATTCCTGTCGGATCACAAACCCGGTCGGGTTCGTGCAGTCGGAGCCCGCTCCGCTCATGGTGGCAGATGCAGGCAGCACGGACTTTGATGCCTGGATTGAGTTTTACTCCCGGGGGGAGAACCTCACGGGTTCCTTCGCGGGAGATCTCGACTCGGATGGCTGGACGAACTTCCTGGAGTTCGCAGGATTTTCCGATCCCGCCAGTGCCCGTGAGCGTCCGGTCTTTGAGGTGCGCAGTGACGAGGATGGCATGGAAGTGAGCTATGAGCGCTGGCGGGGAGGAGTGGAGAGGGGTTCCGGGAGCTATGAGGTTCTGGCGTTGCGCTACGATCTGGAAGTGCTGGAGGGCGAGCGCTGGGAGACCCTGACAGAACCTCTCACCCTGGACCGGGTGGAGAGGGGGGAGGAGGGCACCGGTGAGCGGGCCTGCTACCGTGGCCCCCTCCCGGATGACCGGAGCACCCTCTTTTTGCGGTTGCGGGTGACCTTGCGGTAGAGTTTGGCTTGTCATTGGGCGGAGGCATGGGATTTGCTGTGGCTCCTACCATGAAAAGACAATCGTTCGCCCTTGCCCACGTCCTGTGCATCAGCCTGTCCGTTTCGGTCGCACCGCTCTCTGCCCAGGAATTCCATGAGACCCTGACCGACACCTCCACCAATACCTGGGTGGAGGATTTCTCGATCGACAGCGGCGTCGGCAAGACCGGGGACGTGGCCTGGTCGGTCCGCAAGTACACCCTGCGGGGTGGGAAGCAGGCAGGAGTGGACGTGGTGGAGGTCAACAATGGCAAACTGCGGTTCACGGTTGTTCCCACCCGAGGGATGAACGTCCACAAGCTTTACTGCGGGGATGTCAGACTGGGCTGGAATTCCCCCGTCACGGAGCTGGTCAATCCGCTTTTCATCAACCCTGCGGACCGGGGTGGGCTGGGATGGCTGGATGGCTTCAATGAGTGGATGACGCGGTGTGGTTATGAGTTTGCCGGGCATCCGGGTGAAGACGATGGCAAGATGCTGAGCCTGCACGGCAAGGCCTCGAACCTGCCCGCTTCCAAGGTGGAGGTCTTCCTGAGGGACAACCGGTTGCATGTGCGTGGCCGGGTGGAGGAGAAGATGTTCAAGTTCGTGAACTTTGAGATGGTGACCGATATCTCGACCGAGATTGGGAGCACTTCGGTGCGCTTTGACGACACTCTGACCAATCGTGGATCGAACCCGCAGGAATTTGAAATCATCTATCACACCAACTATGGTGAACCACTCCTGGAGAAGGGATCGCGTTTCCTTGCCGCCACCAGAAGCGTGACGCCCTTTGATGAGCGCGCGGTCGAGGAATTGAAGGATTACCAGGTCTACTACGCGCCCACCAAGGGCTACGGGGAGACGGTTTACTGCATGGAGCTCAATGCCGGTGCGGACGGTCGCACCACGGTCATGCTGCAGAACGCGGACGCAACGCGTGGTGTGGCCATGTCCTACAACGTGGACAGCCTGCCTTTCTTCACGCTGTGGAAGAACACCGATGTGGGTGAGAAGGGCTACGTGACCGGCCTGGAGCCGGGATCGGGTTATCCCTACAACCGTTCCGTTGAGCGGGAGCGTGGCCGCGTGAAAAAGATTGCGCCTGGTCAGGCGAGGAAGTTCCAGGTGGAAGTCGACGTTCTTATGGACGCCGCTGCGGTGAAGAAGACTGCGGCGGGTATCGCCGAAATCCAGGGAAGCAGGAAAACCAGGGTCAACGAGCAACCGGAAGGATAGAACGGGACTGAGGCCCTGCTGCATCCCCGGCTTTTTCCGTGCACCCGGTGCTGCTGAGGGAGGTATCGACGGAGAGGGAAATCTGACCCGATCGGGGGGGCTGGAAGGGCCAAAAACGTTGAATCTTGGTCGGGATACCGGTGGGATTTTCCATCTGTTGATGGATCGCAAATGCCTGTGTTACAGGAAAAAAAACGCGGATTCATTACCGGGAATGGGTTGTGTGCCATGGGGGGAGCAAGAATACTTGGTGAATACAGAGATTTTGCTGGTGCTGAAGTAGAATTTCGTATGTATAATGCGAATACGCTGACCAGACTGCCCCAATGAAGATGTATGCCGTTATGAGAAACTCCGCGGGGAGAGAGCGCAAAGGCTTCTCCCTTATCACGACCGTCACGATCCTGGTGCTCCTCTCCCTGATAGCGATAGGTCTCCTGTCGCTGTCCACTGTCACAGTGCGAAGCAGCACGTCAGAGCTGGCGCAACTTGAAGCACGGGCCAACGCGCGCCTGGCCCTGATGGTTGCAATAGGCGAATTACAGACGAACCTCGGACCGGATCAGCGGGTTTCTGCCGAAGCAGGAATTCTGGATGAGGATCCTGATCCCTTTGCCGCAGAAGGTATCCAGGGCGTCAAGCATCCCCACTGGGTGGGAGTGTGGACTACCGAGTGGGTTCCCCCGGGCAGCGACGGGGAAAACAAGTCGCCCTGGGTGCGGAACGATAACGAAGGGGGCCTGAGCGACCAGCGCTTCACCGGCGCAGCGGGCAAGACCTTCGACCGTGAAAAGGACGTCCTCAGCTACCTCGTCAGTGGCAACGAAGGAGGCCGGGTTGAACTGGGAGTCGATCTCATCGAGGCGGAGGCCTGGGAAGGGGAACAGATTGAGTTGGTGGGAGACGGTACGGTGGCAACCACCGAGGAGCACGTGGTGGCACCACGGGTGACCACCAGGAACGACAAGGATCGCGAAACAGGTGGCTATGCCTACTGGATCGGTGACCTCGGGGTGAGGGCCAATGTCGGGATGGTGGATGCCTACGCACTGGACGCTCCCGCGAGGGGTCCCAACCCCGATGGCATGGAGCGCATTCTCAACCCGCAGGACACTGCCGGAAAGCAACTGGATGGAATCAACAACGATCTTACCGATCAGGAAGTGCGCAAGTTGTTCAGCCGCAAGACGGTGGAACTGACTGACGGCGTGCCCAGCCGGGAAAACGCCCTCCGGAAGAAGAAAGCCTTCCATCACATGACGACCCAGTCGAAGGCGGTCCTGTGCAACGTGCGCCAGGGAGGGCTCCTGCGGGACCTCACCGCCTTTGTCCACGATCGACGTGGTACAATCCGTGATCTCCGGGCTGACGGCAGGATCGTCTCCCAGGGAATTGACGACCACGACAACATGATCGGACCGGCCAACGCCAACGTGGCGGATGAGCAGGGAACTACCTGGGGTCAGACGAAGTATCGTGATATCGCCCCGACCTTTGCCCTGGTGCGCAACTGGGCCAATGCCGGCAGGCTCCTGCAGTATGACGAGGAAGAGACCGACATGGTGGATCCAGCGCCCCCGACCCCGGAGGATATTTCCAATGGCACCCTGCGCGGAATGAACGATGGGGTGAACGTTTATGATGGGGGCAACCTGCGCCCGGCATCCTTCCTTCCGTTTGTTCAGCCCAACTTGTTCCCGGTCATGACGGAGGGTTCGGTCTACTACAACCTGGCGACCTATTCACAGACCGCGAACAACCCCTCGTCCCCCCAGGTTCTCCGGATCTGCTACTATCCCCGCGTGTCGCTGTGGAACCCCTACAACGTGTCGCTCAAGCTCCACAACATGTGCGCCACCGTCTTCGTGAACGGAAACAAGGACGTGCGGGTCACCTACTCCGACCGCACCACCCGGACCAATGTTCCAATTCCGTTTGGTCGCGGATCGACCAAGGTGGGAGCCAAGCCGAGTGGATCTGATCCGAGCCCCGGGCACTACGTGGGCTGGGTTCTCTTCAAGCTGCAGCCCACCACCATGGCCCCGGGGGAAACGCTGGTCTTCAGCCCGATCCGAACGTCGGAATACCAGCTCTTCCAGATTGACCGCAATGTTCTCTCCTCCTCGGTGGCGCCTGACCCGGGGCTCTACTTCTGGCAGGACATGCAGCAGACGCACACCAAGAAGCCGGTGAGCTTCCTCGAATTTCCCGGCCCGGGCAACCAGTCCGGCGGGGACAACTACATGATGTCGCTCAAGAGTGCCGGCCGCCAGCGCTCCTTCAATGACTCTTCCTTCAACAACATGCAGTCCATCGTTTACGCCAATACCTCGCTGCAGGCGGGTGGTAGTGACGAACTGCCGGTGCAGTGGAGTACGGGTCGCGGCCGCCAGCCGGAGCCGCGGGTCCATGACCTGGGGAGCAGCCGTGCCGTATTGCCGGGGACGGCCATCCCGGACACCCGCACGCGGGACGGCTTTCGCATCCGCTGGTGGGACGAGCACCGTTCAAACGTCCTTGGATCGGGCCAGCTGCGTGGCCAGCCCCAGCACCTTAAGAGCTCGGTGATCGGGACTTGGAACCCGCGGGCGGCCTACTTCTGCCGCAACCCGTGGGACAACGTGACCGACCTGCCCCCTCACTTTTACGGGATGTATACCCGCGACCTCTTTGACCAGCGGGTGAGCTGGCAGAACATGATGCCCCGCTCGATTGACGGGAGGCAGGTCAGCTGGCCCTTCGGCGAACCGCTCAACGCACCGGACGACGGGGTGGTCCTCTTTGACGTGCCTCGCGAGGAGATTGGCATTCCCTCCCTCGGATTCCTGCGCCACCTGAAGCTCTCCGAATTCGGATGGCACCCCAGCTACGCAGTGGGCAACTCGCTGGTGGATCCCCGGGTGGGCCGCCGGCACACCAGCCCGGTGCTGCAGACCTCCCGTGAGAAATCCAACAACGGTTGGAACTCGTATCTCTTCGGCCACCAGGGAGGCCGGACCTCGGGGCGGGGCGCGGACTACTGGGCCATGCTGACCCGCCAGATTCTCTTCAACCGTCCCGACGACCACTTCGTGGTCTATGACCTGAGCTACGAGACGAACTTCAACCTCTGGGACAACTTCTTCGTCTCCACCGGTAATAATGCTCGCAAGATTGCCTTCGTGGAAAGTCCCGAGGAGAACCCGCTTCCCAACGGCCGCTTTCAGCTGGTGGGAACCGGAACCAACGTGGGCAATGACGTAGTCAACTTCCACAAGGCTGCCAGCCAGCTCTGGCTCAATGGCGGATTCAACGTGAACTCCGTCAGCGTGGACGCCTGGAAGGCCGTGTTGGCCTCCGCCATGAATGCGGGTGACTATGCCAGTGAAGACGCGGTTCCCTTCCCGCGGGTGATCAATCCGCCCAATGGCGAGTATCTCGACGGCAACTGGGATGACGAGGAAGCCACCTCCGGCTTCCTGAGCATCGACGGCAGCGACACTTCCGACAGTGATCTTGAGCGTCTCGCGCAGGAGATCGTGCGGGAGGTGAAGGAGCGGGCGCCCTTCTTCGGACTGTCGGACTTCATCAACCGCCGCCTGGTGGACAGTGAGCACGGGGATGCGGGACCGATCGAGGCCGCCATCCAGCGTTCCGGGATCAACGCGGAGTTCGACGAGCACGAGATTCTCCGCATTCCGAACAACCCGCGGGACAGATTGCGCAACGTGAGTTTCGACAACATGAGCGATGCCACGCGCCTGGAGCAGACCCAGAAGCCTGACTCGGTGGCGTGGGGACTTCCCAGCTACCTGACCCAGGGGGACATCGTGCAGGCCATCGGGTCGGCCCTGCGTCCGCGTTCGGATTCCTTCCTGATCCGCTCCTATGGCGAGTCGGTGGACGCGCAGGGCAACGTGCAGGCCCGGGCCTGGTGCGAGGCGATCGTGCAGCGCACGCCGGAACCGATCAATTCGGATTCCAGCGGCCTTAATCCGGTGGTGACGAGGAGCCCCGACGAGATCGAGTTCGGGCGCCGTTTCAAGCTGGTGAGCTTCCGGTGGCTGAACCCGGAGGAAGTCTAGGCCCCGCCATACCGACCAGAATCTGCAGACCACGGACCGCTACGGTCCGTGGTCTTTTCTTTTCCTTTGGTGAGCCGAGGGGAGGGAGGGTAGAAGGAGGAATGGCGAATCTGATTGAGACCGAGGAGGCCCTCGATGAAGAGCTCACCGCCCCGCGCCCGGTCCTGGTCGACGCCATCCGGGAACTGCGGAGTCCGCTCGTGATCCTCGGGGCCGGGGGAAAAATGGGACCGTCCCTGGCGGTCCTCGCCCGGCGGGCAGCCGAGGCAGCCGGGCATGAACTGGAAGTGATTGCGGTGAGCCGCTTCAGTGATCCGGCCAAGGAGAAGTGGCTGCGAACCCGAGGGGTGAAGACAGTGACGGCGGATCTCCTGGACCGCAACAGCGTGAGGGGGCTTCCAGACGCGGGAGAGGTGCTCTATCTGGTGGGGCTCAAGTTCGGGACCGAAGCGAATCCGTCCCTGACCTGGGCCATCAACACGGTGGCGCCACTCCACGTGCTGGAGCGCTATGTGGGGCTGCGGCTGGTGGCCCTCTCCACGGGCAACGTTTACCCGCTGAGCCGGGTCGAGCAGGGGGGATCGCGGGAAGGCGATCCCCTGACTCCCCTCGGGGAGTATGCCAATGCCGCGGTGGCGCGGGAGCGCCTCTTCGACTACGGCTCACGGGAGGCGGGGAGGCGGGTGGCGCTCATCAGGCTGAACTACGCCACCGACCTGCGTTACGGCGTCCCGGTGGACCTGGCCCGGAAGGTCTGGCACCGCGATCCCATTGACCTGGGCAACGGATTTTTCAACTGCATCTGGCAGGGGGATGCCAATGAAATGATCCTGCGGGCCTTTCCGCTGGCGGACTCCCCGGCGCGGCCCTGGAATCTCACCTCACCGGGGATCTGCCGGGTGCGGGAGGTGAGCGGACGTCTTGGTGAGCTGCTGGGGCGCGATCCCGTTTTCACCGGGGAGGAGGCCGGGACCGCCCTCCTGAGCGACTCCCGGGCCCTCTGTGCCCAGCTGGGAGACCCGCCCACCAGCGTGGAAACCATTCTTGAGCGTACGGCACACTGGGTGCAATCCGGCGGTCCTTCCCTGGGCAGGCCCACCCACTTTGAAGTGCGGGATGGAAGGTTTTAAGCGTCGCGGCGGGAGACTTCCGGAAACCGGGAAGGGCCCGTTATTGCGGGGGTGGCAGGGGCCTGATGAGTGAAGCTGAGAATCGGTTTGACGGTCCTCCCGGGAATGGGAGAGGATGCTCCAATGTTTCCTGCAGGCATTCTTACAAGACGACTGGTGCTGTCCGTTCTGATGGCGTTCATGGCCCTGCCGGGTGTCGTGGCAGAAGAGCAGGAAGGCGAAAAACCGCGTGTCTGGACCAGCATGGAAGGCAAGAAACTCACCGGGGTGCTGGAAGAGAAGGGAGAGGACTGGGTGAAGCTCAAGGTGAAGGGCAGGCTCTACAAGCTCAAGCTCGAGAAGCTCAGCCAGGCCGACCGGGATTACCTCAAGACCCACAAGGTGAAGAAGCCCCTCGTGATCAGGACCGAGCTCAAGTCCTACAAGGACCCCGATCTCAAGAAAACGATTAAGACCCTGGACGTGGAGTTCAGGAACTTGGAGGAGAACGCGGAGCTCTACCTCCTCGTGGTCTGGATCTCCAAGAAGAAGTCCGACGAACGGGGGGGTGATGTCAGCATCAAGGAAAAGCTGGAATGCTTCTATGACCGGGACGGGGTCTATTCCCACGA
>JAAZXD010000022.1:13667-15419 GCA_014240355.1 Roseibacillus sp.
GGTTCTACGATCACAAGAACGGGGACGACTACCGCGGCTGGGCCATCCAGGTGATGGACATGAAGGGCAAGGTGATCACGGAGCGGGCCAGCGCCTCCTCCTTCCTCCGCTACCTCAAGACGGTGGTGACCCGCCGGGCGCCCCGGCCTCCTGAGGAGGACGAGGAGAAGTAGGGGCGGAAATTCCCGCTGTCCCCGTGCACTTCCCCGTTGTTCTCCTGCGACTGGCCGGGTCCGGGTCCCGTGATACTGTTACCGACGAATGGGATCAAAAGGGGCCTGCGGGTCCCGTCCGAAGGCCGGAGCGAGAGTGACGCCGGAAGCGTCCACGGCCCGGACGATGCCAGCAAGGTGAACGACCGTGCCTACGGTGCAGGCCTCGGCCGCGGCCTTGAAGGTCCCGAAATTCGCGACCACGGCATGCTGCAGCCTGACCGTGCAACGATCCGGGTCGGAAGTGTCCACCGCGGTGACCCTGCCGCGGACACTGACCTTTCGCCCCATGTAGGCCGGAGCGAGGGTGGCTGCATCACGGGCCTCAAACTGGGCTGCGGGATTTCCATAGTCCATGGTCCATCCCCGGCATCCGCCGAGGATCGGGAAGAGGATGGCCAGCCCGGTCATGAGGATGAGGAGGGCTGCCGGTCTTAAGCGTCGCATCTTCATGAGGGGAGGAGGGTAACCGTTCCGGCTGACCCCGGGTCATTGAAAATGATGATCCGGTCATTGGCTGGGGGATGTAAGGGGGTGATGGTGATGATCCGGCACCCGGGGGAGGGAGCGGGGCGCCCGGGCTCCCTCGCGGAGCAGGAGGTCCAGGTGGATCTGGAAAAAGCACGGCGCGCTTGTGGGAATGCTGGTTGCTGGCTAAAGCTCTCTCGGCCAAAGCCTTCCGATTTTGCGTATTTGCCTGCTCACCACCCAGGACCTGGACGCGGATCCCTTTCCGCCCGATGACTGGCCCTGTGACCCGCGGCCTTTCCTGCCGGAGGAGCAGTGGCACGTGGAGACCTTGAACAAGAAGACCTCGGTGGAGGTGATCACCCGTCTGGTGGAGGGAGGAGAATTTGATCTCTTCTTCAATCTCTGTGACGGAGCGGCGGACCAGGGGATCCCCGGGATTGAGGTGGTGGAGACCCTGGAGAAGCTGGGAGTGCCCTTCACCGGGGCGACCTCGAACTATTACGAGCCGACCCGTGAGGAGATGAAGGAGGCCTGTCGGAGGGAGGGGATTGCCACCCCGGCCGCGGTGCTGGCCCGGGACGAGGCCGACGTGGAGAGGGCTGCGGAGACGCTGCGCTTTCCCCTCTTCGTCAAGCACCACAACAGTTATGCCAGCGTGGATTTGAGCCGGAACTCGCGGGTCCAGTCGCGGGCCGGCCTGCTCCAGCAGGCCCACAAGATCATCTCACGCTACGGGGCGGCCCTGGTCGAGGAGTACATCGATGGGATCGAGTGCACGGTGCTGGTGGCGGAGAATCCCGATGACCCGGACCGACCGGTGAGCTATGTCCCCATGCAGTATCGCTTCCCGGAGGGGGAGGAGTTCAAGCACGCGGACCTGAAGTGGGTGGACTATGATGCATTATCGAGTTTCCCGGTGGAGGATCCGGTCCTGGCGGCCCGCCTGCGGGAAGAGGCTGGCCGGTTCTTCGTGGCCCTCGGGGGAGCGAGTTTTGGGCGCTGCGACGTGCGGGTGAATGCTGGCGGCACGCCCTACTTCCTTGAGATCAATCCCAACTGCGGAGTCTAT
>JAAZXD010000230.1 GCA_014240355.1 Roseibacillus sp.
CGAGGAGCTTTTTCTCGGTGTCGTTGAGAGCGAGCTTGGATTTGGGAGGGGGCATCATCTCCTCGCTGTCCGTGCTCCAGATTCGATGATGCAGCTCGCTCTCCTCGAGATCGCCCGCCACGATGCCGAAGTAACCACCCAGGTCTGCCGTCGCATTCTTGGGGGAGTCGAGACGGAACTCCGACTTCTGGTTGCTGGCATCCGGGCCGTGGCACTTGAAGCAGCGGTCGGAGATGATGGGCCGAATGTCGCGGTTGAAATCAATCTCCGCTGAGGCGAGAGCAGCGGACATGGCTACTGCGGCGGGAGCGATGAGGGTGATACGCATTATCGAGACAGGGCGTAATATACATTCAAGCATCGCGCCACTCCAAAGCAGGGCAGTGGGAAGAAAGCGGGGACCCCTGTCAGGGGAAGGGGAAGCTCAGCGTGGGCTTCCTGGATCTGCGGATGAGAGGTTGTCTTTGCTGTCCGGCCAGTTCATGAATGTGGGTCCAGAATGGCGGAAACGGCGATAGAACCAGAGGATTGGCGGGAACTCCAGGTCTCCAATGAGGCCTGTGATGACGTGGAGGAGCTGCGCCGCCGACTGGACCGGGATGGCTATCTGTTCTTCAGGCAGTTGCAGCGTCCCGCTCTGCTGGAGGCGCTGCGGCGGGAGATGCTGACGGTGATGCAGGAGGGCGGCTGGGTGAGGGAGGGAACCGACCCGGTCGATGGGATCGCCAACCTGGATGCGCGCTGCACGGAAGGAGATGTGGACTATACGGAGGTGTATCATGAAGTCTACAGGCTGGAGGCCTTTCACCGTATTGCGCACCAACCGGAAGTCCTCGGGATGGTGGAGAAGATCTACGGAAAGCCCGCCATGCCACATCCCCAGAAAATCGGGCGGCTCTGGTTCCCGGCCTACACCGAGCACACCACCCCGGCGCACCAGGATTTCGTGCATTTCCAGGGAAATTACCAGACCCTGACCTGCTGGGCTCCGGTGGGGAATTGTCCGCGGGAACTGGGTGGCCTGGCCATCCTGGCCGGGTCACACAAGACAGGCAGCGTCCTGGAACATCATTTCTCTCTCGGTGCGGGGGCCCTCGACGTCGAACTGGGAGAAGAGGAGCGGAAACGAGAGTGGCACTCCACCGACTACGAGATTGGCGACACCCTGATCTTTCCAGCCCTCACCATCCATAAGGCCCTGCCCAATGTGACCCCCGATCGTCTTCGCGTGTCACTCGACAACCGCTACCAGGCGATCGGCGATACAATCGCCGAGCACATGCTCCTGCCCCACCTCGACATCTTCAATGAACTGACCTGGGAGGACGTTTATGGCGAGTGGGAATCAGACGATCTGAAGTATTACTGGGAAAAGATCGAAAACCCGGTCATTCCGCGGGACTTGTCATGGCTCGACAAGGGATTTGAGGAGGCCGTGGAACGGGCCAGAGGCGGAGACCCCCACGCCCGGCTCTATTTACACCGCTTTATCAAGCGTGATCCGGGGTCACCCCAAGCGGAGGTGGCGGGTGAAGTGCTGGGAGTGTAGAAGTCCCGGGGGAGTCCCTGGTCTCAGGGCAAGGTCACCGCCCGGATGCGGAAGTAGAGATCGAGGGCAGGATCAACGGGATTGTTCCCACGGTAGGTCAACGTGCTCGTTCCGTTTTCGTTCGAGATGGTGGAGAACCGTCTGATCGTGGTGCCGCTGTCATTCCAGTTTTCCAGGTCGAAAGACTGATCGATGAAGGCCGTGAACTCGCTCACCCCGTCACGCAGCGTGTGAGACAGTTCAATGTAAGGCTGGCCTTCCACCACCACCAGGGAGATTTCGAGACCGCTGCGGTCCGAGTTGTCGTGGAGATCGGAACCGAGGAGGTATTCGAGGGCATTGACCAGTCGGTCGCCGTCGGCGTCCGCCAGGATGCCCGAAAGGTCCGGGTCGTTGAGTTCGGCGGGCGTAAAGAATTGTGAGCGCCAATCGGAGGGAGGGTTGTTTCCCGCCAGACCGGGAGTGCCCCCCGTGTTGGCCGAGGCCCCCCAGTGGAGGGGCTCGCCGCCATATCCGCGGGGGACCGTTCTTTCCAGCGAGTTTCCGAGGCCGTCGGCAGAGGCGGACCACGGGGTGTCATCGGAATAGATCACGGTATCGACTGCAACCAGGAGATCAGGGGTGTTGGGAATCCCGCTGGCTTCGGGGAGCTGGATGCGAAGTGGCTCTCCACCGTTGTCGAGCTTGCCGGGATAAGGCCCGTAGACCGCCACTACGGCCGGAACATTGTAGGTTGAGCGGAAGGTATCGGGATCGATCTCGGTAAGCACGATGACTTCACCGGGTCCCAGATCCGGCACATTGCCCTCGAAGACGAAGCCCACGCCACTGACCTCGGCCCCGGCGAGGGGGACCGGCTGCCCGGAGACGTTCTGAACTTCGATGAACTCCGGTTCGAAGGCGGCCGGATGATACATCAGCTCTGTGATAACCAGTGGACCGGCCACCGGGTTGGCGTTGGCGGCGTTGGAAGTCGGGGCCGTGAGGGGCACAACGTGGGCTGTGCCAGTTGAGATTACGTGTCGTCCGTAGGGAACTCCAGCCGAGGCGTCGCCGAAAGCAAAGCCGCTCACGTAGTCGAGTAGCGCGCCGGAGGGATCAGCGGCCACGAGGAAGGCTTCTTCCCCATAGGAGTCGAGAGCGAAGCCGGGATCCACCCCGGGAGTGGCATTGAAATCGGATTCGTCGAAACTGGTGAAGCCATTGCCCGGAATAACTGTTTCGTCGGGAATGCGGAACTTCCTCGGCTGCCCAAGGTCATCGGTGAGGAACCAGCCGCCGATGGCCACATCAACAGGATTCGGATTGTAGAGCTCGATGGTGTCGACCTGGGGGAGGGCCGAGTTGGAGAGCACTTCGTTCACCAGGAGGTCGGGAATATCGGCGAATCCTGGTTCAGTGGTTCCAGGGGATCCCAGGAGGCTGCGGCTGGCGGTCCAGTTGGTTCCCTCGGCGGGATCGCCGGATTTGTAGAGGAGGGAGTAGCCATCCTGTGCCCCCCGGGGCCAGTCCCCATCCCCGGCATAGGTGAAGCTCTGGATCGTGGCGCCTTGGCGGTCCCGCAGGGTGAGGAGCTCGCCCTGGTTGTCGAGGGCGAGATCGAATTCCCCTGCGATGAACACGTTTCGCCCGGTGCCGTAGACGCGCCGGAAGGCGGCAAGGTCGCGGACCACGAGAACACGCTCCCCGGCGCCGAGGGTGAGGCCTGGAAAGACGAAGTCGATACCGTCGCTGAAGTTTACTCCCGTAAGGGAAACCGGACCACCTGAGATGTTCTGCAGCTCGATCCACTCGAAGGCACCGTCCTCGGTAACCGTGTCACCAAGATCCCAGGGATCGTGCATGATCTCGGAAATCACCAGGGTGGAAGGGCCGGCAGGAACCTCATTGATGAGGTATTCGACGGCCAGGGGGGCGCTCCAGCCCGTGCCCACCGGAGTCTGGCCCGAGCTCGTCGAGTTGCCGCCCGAAGGATCGTAGACCCGGGCCACGAGACGGGAGGTGGAGTTCAGGGTGATGGGTCCGGTGTACTCGGTTCCCCCGACCCCGTCGCCGCCGCCCTCGTCGAAGCCGGCCACCAGCCTGGCCTGATTGAGGAAATCGCTGCTGCCCGTGCTCTCGTTGAGGGCCTGGATGGCAAGGATGTTCTGTCCCGCCCGGAGGGATCCGAGGTAGGCACTCACGTTGAAACTCTCGAAAGTGGTGGCCGAGCTGTCATCGTTGGTCTGGGTGGCCGAGGACAGGTAGTTGAGTGTCGCGGGAGCATTGGCAGATGAAATCCGGGCGCCGTTGAGGTAGGCGACAAAACCATCGTCGTAGCGCATCTGGAGGTTCATGAAATTCCAGGAGGCCAGGTCGGCCCCGGAGACATTGAAGGGAATGCGGATATAGCAGCTGGTGCGGTTGCTCATCGCGTCATCAACGTCGATATTGATGTAGGGATCGTAGCCACTGCTGCGCTCGTATCCCACGCCGTTGGTGCCTGAGCGCCAGGCGTTGTCATCGAAGGGTTCGCTACCCCCCTGCCAGTCGGCCCCGATATTGTCGGCCGGGGCAAGGACCTTCACGGCTTGGGCCTCGCCGAAGAGGGTCGTGCCCGCCAGGACCTCGCCCTCGCTCTGGGGACGTGGGTCGCTGCCGTTCAGGGTATAATAGATCTTCTGGCCGGCCCGCAACGGGGCGCTCAGGGTGACGGTGGTGCCAGCCGGAGAGGTCCCGCCCGCGCGGTTGGCGGCGGGACGGGGGGCGAACTGTCCGTCCATCCAGCTCAGGCGGGTGGCCAGCCAGTTCTTGAGGTGATTCACTTCGCCCTGGTAGCTCCCGAAGCGGGGCTGGTCCGACCAGCGCTGGAAGTTGCGCACCTGGGACTCATTGAGGGTGCTGGCCATGCGGTCGATGATGGAGTGTACGTTTGCAGTAGCAAAGGGGCCGTCCCGCAGCTCGAAGTAGCGATCGATGTAGTTCTGCCAGAAATTTTCATCGGTGAAGAGGCGGTTCCACCACGGGTAGGTGAAGTAGTTGGTGCCCCCGGACCAGGTGGAGGGGTTGTCATCCCGTCCATCGGTTGATTCCATCGAGCGGTCAAAGTCCCAGATGGGGCCGAATTCGACCTTGCCTTCGCGGGTCTTGAAGAAGTAGGTGCTCAGGCGGAGGGCGTCCGCGTTCAGCGTGAGAACATTGAGAAGGTGGTGATCGATCCAGGAATCGACATCGATGTGCCTTGCGTAGCCATTGACCGGATCGGCGTAGTCAGGTGCATTGAGCGAGTCGTTCATCAAATTGATGTAGTTGCGGATCCAGTTGGTCTGGGGGCTGGTAGCGTCGTCTTCCTTGGGATAGACCCAGCCCAGGCTACGGCCTCCCGCGTTGATTCCCGAGTCGCCCGGATCAAGGCGGTCGATCTTGAGCATGTAGCCCCCTTCGATGCCTGGTCCCCTGTTGACGCTGGCAGGGAGCCGTTCCACCGGGACTCTCTCCCTGTCGCGTGAGATCTTCTCCATGAAGGTGTAGACGCCGTCGTAGTCGTTGCTATAGGAGAGGTTTCCCCCGTTGTCGTTCTTGAAGAGTTCGACGTAGCGGGTACGAACGGCATAGCGCCCAATCTGGTTACTCAACTCGTAAATGAAGGCATTGCGCATGAGGGACCGGTCGTAGCGGGAACGGGCATTAAGGATCCAGTCTGACTCTTCGGGCAGCCCGAAGGGCGAAATGTTCCGGTTGCGGTTTAGTTCGT
>JAAZXD010000231.1 GCA_014240355.1 Roseibacillus sp.
GACGACACCCTGCACCTTGAATTACCTCCCAGCAGGCGACCGGCCCACCTGCAGAACTTCTTCGAAGTTCTCGGCGAACTGGAACCCAAGGGAGAAACCGGCCTTGTGGATGCCCTCCATACCGTGGCGGAGAAAGTCGGGCAGCGCGCCTTCATCTTTATCCTCTCGGACCTCTTCTGCGACCCTGACGCCTTAGGTGACGCTCTCCAGCACCTTCGCTACCGTAAGCACGACGTGGCGGTCTTCCACCTCATGGATCCGCAGGAGATCGACTTCGATTTCACCCGACCCTACCGTTTTGTCGACCTCGAGGACGACACCTCCATCGTCGTGGAGCCCAATCTCATCGCCAACGAGTACACCTCCGCCATCCAGGAATTCCTCGTCGCGGTGGAGGCCAGGTGCCACGACGTACACGCAGACTACAACCTGGTCACCTCGGACCAGAACTACGAGGAGATCCTCCGCGACTTCCTTACAAACCGCTTGCCAAAAAAGGGGAACCGATGAACCCGGCAAGATGCAATCGATTCCCGGTGAGCAGACTGACGCGCTCCGTTAATCCCCGACGAAGATCTCTTCCGGACTGTTCGCCGAAAATAAGATGACTTTCCTCCAACAGGCAATGCTCTGGGGACTCTTCGCGGTCTCCATCCCCGTCATCATTCACCTGCTGAACCGTCGACGCTTTCGCACCGTGGAGTGGGGCGCAATGCAGTTCCTCCTCAAAGCCACCAAGGAATCGCGAGGCAAGAAACGCCTCAAGCACTTCCTCATCCTTCTCATGCGCTCCCTGGCCATCGCAACGCTGGTTTTCGCCATTGCCCGCCCCCTGGCAGGAGGCTTCTTCGGCTGGGGGGGAGGCAAGGTGGAAACCGTTATCCTGATCCTCGACCGCTCCGCCAGCATGGAACGTGCGGAAAAGGACATCCAGGTGACCAAGCGTAAGAGCGTGCTCTCCCAGGTGGCCGGGGCCATGGGGGAACTGAACGGCGCCCGCCTCGTCCTCATCGACAGCGCCACCGGCAAGGCCCAGGAGGTCCCGTCCCCCGATGCCCTCCCGGAACTCTCCTTCACTGCAGCCACCGACTCGGCTTCGGACATCCCCGGTATGCTCGTAACCGCTCTCGATTACATCAAGGAAGCCAAACCGGGCCGTACGGAGATCTGGGTGGCCTCCGACCTGCAGAAGGAGAACTGGGCACCCGACGACAATCGCTGGGAGGCCTTCCGCGCCACCCTGAGCGAAGAGGAGTTTCAGGCCAAGCTGCGTATCCTCGCTCTCAATGGCCGCGAACGCAATGATTTCGCCATCCGTGTGCTCTCCGCCCGCCGGGAAACCGGGGAACTGGTTCTTGATCTCGAACTGAACCGCGAGGAAGACACCGGACCAACTGCTGTCACGGTCAGTATCGATCACATGGGCGCCCGCTCCGGCAGCGAGGTTGCCTTCAACGGCCAGAGCCAGCGCTTCCAGAGACGTCTCCCCCTCGAAGGTGCAACGGGGGAGGGATATGGATGGGTCTCCATCGCCGACAACGCCAACAAACGCAATAACCTCTCCTACTATGCCTACGGCAGGGAAGCGCCCATCCACTCCTACCTTGTGGTCGAAAACTCCACTGATGAGGAAACAGTCAAGTCCCTGACCAAGTCGCTCGCCCCCGGCTTTGCCAACCAGAAGGTGAGCGTCCGCAATCCCAACCTCACCCACCAGATCAACTATGAGTCCGCTTCACTCATCGTATGGAAGGCCCCCCTCCCTGGACCACCGGTCTCCAACCAGCTGTTCGACTACGTGAAAAAGGGCGGCGTGGCGCTCTTTCTACCGCCTGCCGATGACTCGGAAACCTCTTTTGGCGGGCTTTCCTGGAACTCCATCACGGAAGCTCCCAAGGAAAAGTTCTTCATCGTCAACGACTGGGAACGTGGTGAGGGCGCCTTCCGTGACTCCCTTGACGGTTCCCCACTGCCCATGGACCGCATTCGTGCCATCAAGCGCCGGGGCATCCTCGGCGATTATACTACCCTGGCAAGCTGGATAGACAACGAGCCCCTCCTCGCCCGCCGCGTGATCGAGGCCGGCCAGATCCTCTTCCTCTCCACCCTGCCCAGCTACACCTGGTCAAACTTCGAACAGACTGCACTCCATCTGGTGGCCCTCCAGCGCACTCTGGACGAAGGCAGCCGACGGCTCGGGGCGGGCTTCTTTGGCACCGCCGGCGAGGAGTCCTCCCAACCGGTGGGAGACGAGATTCGCAGCCGCATCGATTCCCATGCGGATAGCGACTCAGGCAATTCCACGTTCCAAGCCGGCGTCTATCGTATCGGTGAACGCACCGTAGCGGTAAACCGCCCCGCTAGCGAGGATTCCCTCGAAGTTCTCACCAGCGTCGATCTGGAAACCGCCCTTGCCGACACGGGCTACAGCCTCCTTGAGGAACAGGACGCCTCCAGTGACAGCAGCCTGTCCCGTCCGATCTGGCGGGCCTTCCTCATCGCCATGCTCCTCTTCCTCATTCTGGAGGCTCTCCTCTGTCTCCAGCCCCGCCGCGTCGATTCCAAGACGGCCCCCTCACCCCTGCCAACCTCCTGACGTGAGTTTCAACATCGGTAATTTTTACTTCAGCGCCCCCCTGCCCGTCGCCATCACGGGCATCGCGGCCTGGTGCCTTATCCTGATCCTCTGTGTGGTTGCCTGGCGGCGCAGTGTGCGCCCGGGTCGTACCGGTCTCCTGGAGCTCCTTCGCCTCCTCTGCGGAACCGCGGCAGTTTTCTTCCTTCTCAATCCCGAGTGGCGCAAGACCATTGAACCAGCCAAACAACCGGAGATCGTCATCCTGCACGACGGGTCAGGCTCCATGACAACCGCCGATGCTCAGCTCCCCGAAGAACTGAACGAACGCCGCGAGGTAGTCACCCGCAACGAAATGTCCGACGCCATTCTTGAGACGGAGTTCTGGAAACTTCTCGAGAAAGACGGCAAGAACCGCGTTTCGGTGGAATCCTTCTCCAATGCCCCGGAAAGCGAGGACCCCGAAGTCACGTCCCTTGCCGTAACCGACATCTACTCCGCCCTTGCCGACCTGGTGGATACCCGCCCCGATCTTCGCGCCGTTATCATGATCGGCGATGGCGACTGGAATGCCCGGGACAAGCCCGCTCCGGTCGCGGCCGCTCAGAAAATGCGCCTCAAGGACATCCCGCTCTTCTCGGTGGTCACCGGTGCTCCTGCCCGCCTGCCGGATCTCGACCTCCTCCCCGTTAAAGCCCCCACTTACGGTATCGTGGGTGAGAACGTGCAGATCCCGTTCACCATCGAGTCCTCCCTTGAGCGCGATGTCCGCACTATTGTCCGCATCCGTGACCAGACGGGCGTGGAGCGCACCAAGAATATCACCATCCCGCGGGGAAGCACCTACTACGATGCCATCCTCTGGCGCCTGCAGAAGGAAGGCAGCTCCACCCTCGAACTCTCCATCCCCTTTGCCGACGGCGAACTGGTCGAGAAGAACAACCGCCGCAGGTTCAACATCGCAGGCCGTCCCGAATCGATCCGGGTCCTCGTCGTGGAGACCCTGCCACGGTGGGAATATCGCTTCATCCGCAACGCCCTCTCGCGGGATCCCGGCGTTGATGTCGATTGCCTCCTCCTCCATCCGCAACTCGGGGAAGGCGACGGCCCCGACTATATCACCGCCTTCCCGGACAAACTGGAGGACCTGCAGAAATACGATGTCGTCTTCATCGGGGATGTCGGCATCGGAGACGGCATGCTCACCGGGGAGCAGGCCGAACTGTTGAAGGGCCTCGTCGAAAACCAGGCATCCGGCATTGTCTTCATTCCCGGTTGGCAGGGTCACCAGTTCAGCCTGCTTGATAACGAACTGGGCGGACTCCTCCCCGTTCTCCTCGACGAAGAAATGAAAACCGGCCAGGAGGAAGCCACCGATTCCCCTCTCTCGCTCACTACCGAAGGCCGTAGTTCGCTCCTCACCATGCTGGGCGACACCGAGGAGGAAAACCCCACCATCTGGCGGAGCCTGCCAGGCTTTTACTGGCATGCACCTGTCATCCGTGCCAAGAGCGGAACCGAGGTTCTCGCAGTCCATGCCAACCGCCGGCATCCCAAGTACGGACACCGCGTCCCCCTCATTGTGACCAGCCGCGCCGGCAACGGGAAAGTCCTCTTCATGGGCATCGATTCCGCCTGGCGCTGGCGCCGCGGCGTGGAAGACCTCTACCACTACCGCTTCTGGGGACAGGTTGCCCGCTGGATGTCCTACCAGCGCAATATGGCCGCGGGAGAGCGCGTCCGACTCTATTTCACTCCTGAGCGTCCCTCCCCCGGCGAAAACGTGACCCTCAACGCGAATGCCTTCCAGGAAAACGGCGCCCCCCTGCAGGATGGAACGGTTCTCGTTGACCTGACCGCTCCCGATGGAAGCGTACGCCGATTCGAACTGGCCAAGGAGGATGACTCATGGGGCACCTTCACCGGGCGCTTCAAAGTCACCATGCCCGGGGACTGGCAGATTACCGCCCGGACATCCGAGAGCGAAAAGGGCGCGGTCCGGACCCGAATCATTGCAGAGGGAACCCAGATCGAAAAAACGGGCCACCCTGCCCGCCCGGATGTGCTGGCCGAGCTCTCCCGCGTTTCACGTGGCAAACTGGTCGAAGCCTCCCAACTCAAAGCCCTGGCTCAGGAAATCTACGACCTCCCGGAACCTCGACCCCAGATTATTCCCGAATCCCAGTGGGACAAGTGGTACATCGCCGCAGCCCTTGTCGGCCTGCTCTCCGTTTTCTGGATCGGAAGGAAGCTCAACGGCACCTTCTAACGCCCCCTTTCCCCGGCGTAGTCCGGCAGGGAAGCCGAATCAAATCCCCGCCTTGCCCTGCTTGAAGAGCTCTCGCGCCTCTGCGAGATCACGCCGGATCTGCTTCTTCAACTCTTCCTGGTCCTTGAACTTCTTTTCTGATCGCAACCGCAACCCGAAATAAACCTCCACCCCGGCCTCGTAGAGATCGCCCTCGAAATCCAGAAGGTGCACCTCCAGGAGACGCCGTTCCCCGTTCACTGTGGGCCTCACCCCCAGGTTCGCCACCCCCCTGTGTGTTTCCCTCTCCTCTCCAATGGTGGCGGTGACCGTGTAGACCCCGTCAGGTGGCAACTGCTGGTTGCCCAGCATGATGTTGGCAGTGGGCGCGCCCAGTTTGCGACCCAACTGCTCGCCGCGCACCACCGTCCCC
>JAAZXD010000232.1 GCA_014240355.1 Roseibacillus sp.
GCACTGCAGGCAAAGTCCTGGAGGATGCAGGTGTGACCCGAGGGGCTCTTGATCGCTCTCTTAAGGAAATACGTGGGAGCCAGAAGGTCACGGATGAGTCGCCGGAAGGGAAATATCAGACCCTGGAAAAATATGGAACGGACCTGTGTGCGCTCGCCCGGGCCGGCAAGATCGATCCGGTCATCGGACGCGACGAGGAAATCCGGCGTATCCTCCAGGTTCTCTCGCGACGCACCAAGAACAACCCTGTTCTCATCGGGGAACCAGGGACGGGCAAGACCGCCATCGTGGAGGGGTTGGCGCGCCGGATTGTAAGTGGTGACGTGCCGGAAGCCATGAAGGACAAGCGTATCATCGCGATGGATCTGGGAGGAATGATTGCAGGTGCGAAGTACCGTGGGGAGTTCGAGGACCGGCTCAAGGCCTTTCTCAGGGAGGTTACCGAGGCGGAGGGAAAGATTGTGCTCTTCATTGATGAACTCCACACCATCGTCGGCGCAGGCGCGAGTGAGGGTGCGATCGACGCCTCCAATCTGCTCAAGCCACAGCTGGCCCGCGGGGAATTGCGCACCATCGGAGCCACCACGCTCGATGAATATCGCAAGTATGTGGAAAAGGATGCTGCGCTTGAGCGCCGCTTTCAGCCGGTGAAGGTGGAGGAACCCTCGGTGGAGGACTCCATCGCGATCCTCCGGGGACTCAAGGAGCGATATGAAGTGCACCACGGGGTAGGGATCCAGGATAGCGCCCTGGTGGCAGCGGCCACCATGGGAGATCGCTACATCTCGGCCCGCTTCCTTCCCGACAAGGCGGTGGATCTGATGGACGAGGCGGCTTCCCGTCTCAAAATCGAACTGGATTCCATGCCTACTGAGATCGATCAGATTGAGAGGCAGCTCATGCAACTGGAGATGGAGCGTCAGGCCTTGGAAAAGGAGTCTGATCGCGGGAGTGCGGAGCGTCTGAAGAAGGTGGTGGAGGAGATGGCTAACCTGAAGGAGAAATCGGCGGGTTTGCTGGCGCAGTGGCGCCATGAGAAGGATATGATCGACGAAGTCCGCAGATTCCAGGAGCACATCGACCAGGTGAAGACGGAGGCTGGGCAGGCCCAGCGTATTGGCGATCTGGCCCGAGCCTCCGAACTGACCTACGGTGCTTTGCCGGAGGCTGAGAAGAATCTTCAAGAGGCCCAGAAACGCCTTGGAGACCGACAGGGTGGAGGGCAACTCCTGAAGGAAGAGGTCACGGAGGAGGATATCGCCAGAGTGGTGGCCTCCTGGACGGGGATTCCGGTGAATCGACTCCAGGAAGCCGAGCGTTGCAAGCTCGTGAAGATGGAAGAGCGTCTGGGCGAACGCGTGATCGGACAGCGGACCGCCGTCGATGCCGTTTCGAACGCGGTGCGGCGTGCACGGGCTGGTTTACAGGATGAAAACCGGCCTATTGGCTCCTTCCTCTTCCTTGGACCGACCGGGGTCGGCAAAACAGAGCTTTCCAAGGCCCTGGCCGAGTTCCTCTTTGACGACGAAGAGGCGATGGTGCGGATCGACATGTCGGAGTACATGGAGAGGCACAGCGTGGCCCGCCTGATTGGTGCCCCTCCGGGATATGTTGGTTATGAAGAGGGAGGGCAGTTGAGCGAACACGTGCGGCGCAAGCCCTACTCGGTGGTGCTTTTTGACGAGGTAGAGAAGGCTCATCCCGATGTTTTCAATCTCCTGCTCCAGGTCCTCGACGACGGGCGTGTTACCGACGGGCAGGGTCGGACTGTGGACTTCCGGAACACGGTCCTGATCATGACTTCAAACATCGGAAGCCAGTTCATTACCGAGGAAGAGAACGCGAAAAAGCGCGAAGCCGGGGTGACCGAGGCCCTGCGAGCGCATTTCCGTCCGGAGTTTCTCAATCGCGTGGACGAAACGGTCATCTTTGATCAGCTCAATCGCAGGGAACTTGAGAGCATCGTGGGACTTCAACTGGAGCGGGTGAGGCAGCGCCTGGCCAGGCAGGGTCTTGGGTTGGCAGTGAGTGCCGGGGCCGCGGAATTCCTGGCCAACCAGGGCTACGATCCGATCTACGGAGCGCGACCTCTCAAGCGGGCCATCCAGAAGCATCTCCTCGATCCTCTTAGTCTGGAAGTGCTTGAAGGTGCCTTTGTCGAGGGCGATGTGATCGAGGCCGAAGTGGAGGGCGGGAGGATGGTCTACCGTCGGGCGGTAGAAAGAGCTGCCTGACGGGTCGCTGCGTCCTCTCCCGTGTCCGGGGGAATCGCTCAGGAGCGCCCCCTAGAAGACGGGGGACTCCAGAAGCACGTCCCGGAGGACAATCGAGCGGTCACCAGAGTGAGCGGCGCAGGCTGGCAGTTGGTCGCGGATGGTTCGGAGTTCAGCGAGGTGAGGCGGAAGTCCCGGCGTGCTTCCGGCGAGGGAGAAACGGAGGGTGGATGATCTCTTCCAGGTGAGGACGATTTCGAGACCATCGGTGGGGACGCCGCGAAAGCGGAGCCATTGTCGATTGGAATGGTCCGCCTGCGGAAGGGGCAGGTCAGTTCCGAGCGCGGAGATTGCCGAGAGTTCCTGGGCCTGGTCCAGTCCGATCACGATTTCCTGTGAAGGCAGGGTTGGGGTGAACCGGATCCTGGCACTGTGAGCGTTGCTCTCGTTGCTCCAGTCCAGCAATTCGAATTTTGGCAGGGGAAGATCAGCCTTTCTCGTCTCGAAAACCGAGCCTCGCAGGGGATATGAAAGGCTTCCCGGTTCAGGAAGACGCTTCAGGCCGCTGGTCAGGAGCGGAGGCAGGGAGCCTTCCCGGGGCATGAAAGAGATGTGCCCAGTGTCCTGGTCCATTTCCTCATAATAGCTGAGGTTGAGTTGTTGTGGTAAATCCGCAGTAAAAGCCGGGGTCTGGAGGGCAAGGAATCCAGACCCCAGGGCGCCAAGTCCCAGCAGGAGGGCACAGTGGAGCAGGGACTTTGGCGAGAGCAGGGTCAGGAGTGGGACAAGGGGGAGAAGAAGCAATGCCACCAGCGCTGACATGACTGGTGGGGATATCACGGTACCAAGCGCATCGGGAAGATACTTGAGGAAGGGAACGATCAGCACGGTCGTAGTCAATCCTGGCAGCAGGCAGGCGGTGGTGAGAAGGAAGGAGTTTCCGCGGGGGGAATTGAGAAGAAGGAGCGAGGCGAGGGCGGTCATGAAGGCCGGGATGAGGAGGAGATAGGAGAATCCATCTGCGGCAAGGCTGAGGAGGAGAGCTCCGAGTGCAAGTGCCACGCCGTGAAGGAAAAAGAAAAGGGTGGGCCGGGGATGGACAAAGCGGACGATCAGGAGGAGACCCATGGCCGTGCAGAAACAAGGCACGAGCAGGTCCAGATACATGTGAGCAGGCCAGGGAGTGGAGGGAGGGTCGACGCGCTGCAGAGTCCAGGCCGCAAACCAGCCCGTGACCACGCCAACCAGGATGCACAGGATCCAGCAGGAGACCCCACGTGAGAGTTCCAGCAGGCCCCATCGGCGGCTCCGGCACAGGTGGAGAAAAGGAAGCAGGAGGGCGAGCAGAACGGCTCCTGCCAACCAGAGGCCCCAGCTGCTCGGCCAGGCCAGGATGAAATGAGCGGCGATGTCAGTGTAGACCGCATCCTCCTCCGAGGTGGCGTCCTGCCAATCGGAGGACAAGAGCTGGCGCGCCATTCCCAGGGCGTTGTCGCCGTGATGCTGCAGGCTTCGTTGATCGAGATTCTCAAGGTTGTCGAGAGGGGTATGATAATGCCCGGGGCGTCCAATAAAGGCGAAGTTGAGGCCATCCAGACCCCGTCGCATGAAGACGGTGAGGTCGGAGGAGTTGGGCATCCTGCGGTAGACACTGACGTAGGCAGAGCTGCTCATGGGCCGGTGTAGACCGTGCGCCATCTGGTCGATCATCCAGGAATTTCCGTTGGAGGTTTCGAACATAAGGCTACCTCCGGTGGATCCCCGAGCCTCGAAATTCATGATCATCCCGATGCGCTCCGCGGCTTCGTTGAAGCGGGAGAAGCCCAGGGCGCCGTCCAGTCCCAGTTCTTCCCCGTCGGTAAAGAGGAGGATCACCGGACGAGGAAGAGGAGCCTCCCTCATCAGGATGCTGGCAACCTCAAGGAGGGTTGCCACCGCCGCCCCGTCATCGCTGGCTCCGGGACCGGCAGGGATGGAATCGTAGTGGCAGGAGAGGAGAAGGGCGGGGAGGTCAGGATTGGAAGAGGGCAACTCCGCCATGAGGTTGCGAGCGAGCACGAGGGTGGTGGTGGATCCCCTTCCCGCCGAGACCCAGTGGTCGTTCTCCTCGGGATCGAGACCGAGGTCCTCCAGTTCCCGGAGGAGTTGAGCGCGGAATCTCTCGTTGGCAGGGGAACCCAGGGGATGGGGTTGCCCGTGAGCCAGAAGAGGCTGGAGGCGCTCGAAGGCCCGTTCCGCGGAGAAGATGCTCCCCGGGGCCTCGGCCGGGATTACCGGCGGCGGTTGATAGCGCAGGGAGACGAAAAAGCCGGTGGCCGCCAGCAGGGCTGCCACCACCACCGCAGGAATCCATGTGAAGGGGGAGCGGTGTGAGGGTTGGGGAGTGTTCTCACCATCCATGAAGAGGGGGGCATCCTTGCGGTGAAGGAAGGGAGCGTCGATGCGGAAAACTTTTTAGAATTGTGACACAGGGAGTTCAAAACTCTCCTTCGGCCTTGTTCCGGACTGAGGGAGTTGGCAGTTTTGAATGATGAGGTCCGGGTCTTTTTCCTTCTTCTTTCGCTGGCTGTTACTTCTTGGTATTTTTCTCTTTGCAGCGGGAGCGATGGCCTCCGCTCAGGAGGACACCCCGTCTGTGGAGCCGGCCGCCACAGAAGCGTCAGCCGAGGAGAGTGAAGCAGGCGGAGAAGAGGAGCAGGAGAAAAGCATCGATGAGAAGATCAACGAGGGATTTGGAAAAGCCACCGGATGGTTCGTTAAGTCGATTTTTTCAAGTATCCCGATCAGAGGCTACGATGTGTTGTGGGTTATTCTCTGGCTGGCGGCGGCAGGCCTTATCTTCACGGTGGTGTTCAAGGGCATCAACGTGCGCTGTTTCCCCCTCGCTCTCCGGACGGTGCGGGGGAAATACAGTGGTCCCGATGATCCGGGAAACATTTCTCACTTCCAAGCCCTCACCACGGCGGTCTCCGGAACGGTGGGACTGGGAAATATCGCCGGGGTGGCGATTGGAATTTCCA
>JAAZXD010000233.1:0-376 GCA_014240355.1 Roseibacillus sp.
AAATCGGGGACCAGAACACCGGATTTTCCCGAAAGAAAGGGTGTGGCTCCCGGGAAGGAAAGCGGGACGGTATGGGAGCCCGCCAGGATATCAGCCTCATAGGTGTTGATGTAGTTGGCCAGGTCCACCGTGCCCATTTTCGAGTCAGCAGGCGTCTGCTTGGTCGTGACTGCGGTGAGGTCGTTGGGAGCCACCCCGGCCCCCGTGATCTGCCACTCGCGCAGGGTCCAGGGTCCCGGCCCGATGAAGTTGTTCGAACGAATCTGGTTAATTGCGCTCCCATTGGGTTTGGAAGGATTGGAATTCGCAAGGGCCACGACGTCGGTGAGGGTCTCGAGTTCGGTATTGTAGACCCCTCCGAAGGGCAGGACGCCCA
>JAAZXD010000233.1:386-5226 GCA_014240355.1 Roseibacillus sp.
CCACCGGTTGGCCCAATCCTTGATCTGGGGACAGGTTCCCAGAGGAACCCCATATTCAAAGATGACGGTCATCGGCAGATGTGCTCCCGTGTCCAGGTTGTAGGCACAGAACACGAAGCGGCATTCTCCGGCATCACCAGCTGCGTAGCCGGAGGCACTGCGCAGGTCGACCCGGTTCACGATGGCGGTGAGACGGAAGGGAGCGTTCTTCAGGTCCAGCGGATCGAGGCCCTCCGCCAGATTCCGAGTCTCCCATTTGTTGATGATCTGCGCTTGAACGGCCCCTCCGCGATCCGGCACGGGGTCGAAGTTGATCACCTGCAAGGCTTCGAAATGCTGGATCCAGCGGCGGGCGAAGACCTTGGGGTCCAGACCGGTGAGGGAGGAGTTGCACATTTCCTCCATGAGGAAACCGAAGGTCCACTTCCGTGGACGACCTGTTGCCGGATCAAGGTAGGAGATCGCCCCCGGGCTGAAGAGGTCGAAGGTGCGGTCCGGATCTTCGACCACCGAGAGATCGGTGATCATGAGGGACTTCTTCGGATCAACGGCTGCCGCAGATCCAAGGATGGGGCCACCCGAACAGGAGAGAGGCTGAATTTCCCTGTTGTTGAGGAAAGGGAACAGATCAAAGTTGTCTCCGAGGGATTCCGGGTCCGGAACGGGGAGGTGGCCAGTCAACTGGCGATCCATGTAAACGGGGACGGTGCCATCACCCAGGTTCCGGAGACGATTCAGCGAGCCCTTGAGCTCGGCGCTGAATCTGTCGACAATTCCGGCTCGAAGTGAGGCAGTGAAGCTGCCGGGAACCCGGCCGGGCTGGAAAGTCACCGGTCCCTCATTGAGAAAGAGGGGGAATCCTTCAGTGAAAAATTCCTTGTTCCGGACTGCGGTGTGCTCCGGAGGGAACTGAAGGGTGAGAAGGTTCCCCTGGAGGTTGAGAGAGGAGGGCCGGATGTCGTCCGGATTGGGGACGGATCCCTCCTCCACAATCGGTCGAACGGCTGAGCCAAACTCCTGGCCACCAATCTGAACCCTGGCCCGGAACAGTTTGGTGGGAACGTCCATGGGGATCTCAAGCTCTATGATCCGCTGGTTTTCAGTGGTTACCGCTTCGGTAGCGGTGGTGCCATCGGGATTAATGCGTTCGATTTCAACCTGCGGGGCTCTGATACGGACGCGAACGGAATCGCCATGGACTTGGGTGGATTCAATCTCCTGGCCGAAGGTTAGGCTGCCCGCGAGACCGAGCAGGGAGCAGCCGAGGCGGTGAATGGGGTGGGGGTTAGGTTTCATTTGTCTGGTGGTGGGGGGTTCAGGTTCCGTTGTTCAGTGCTTGTCTGTGCGGGGAAAGAAACGGCTGGAGCCAGGGATGGAGCGACGAAGCGTCAAGCGAGAGCCCCAGTTCCCCAAAGGAGCCGTTGAGCCGGTGGTCATGGTCGGAGGGGCCTCGATGGCGTCCAAGGTTCAGGCTGGCGATGCGGACCCTGCCGTCGGAATCGAGGACAAGACCGGGTCCACCGGAATCTCCTGCGGCAAAATGTGCTTCATTCTTATCCGGATCGAAACGATGGATCAGGATCGGCCCGTAGTCTTGAGGGAGGCCAAGACTGAGCAGCAGCTCCGGTGTTGGCCTCTGGTCAAAGAAGTTCCGCCCAAGGGTCAGGGTTCCGGGAGGCTGGTAGTCTCCCAGCAAGCCGTTGCCTCGATGGCCGTAACCGGCAAGGTGAACCATGAGATCTTTCCCCGCGGGTTTTGTCGTGGGTGGAACTCCAGCGATGACGTCCGGGGAAATCGGGCTGTCGAGCTCGATGAGAGCGGCATCCCAGATTCGCGAGAGCCGGTGGTCGGCGGCCTTGGGATGAAGGTATACTGATTTCCACCGGCAACGGGGTTTTTCTGCGCAGGATGGGAATTCGATGAGGCCGTATGAAATGCGGTCCTCCGGAACAGGGGAAACGACGTGAGCGGCAGTGAGGACGTAGCGCCCACCAGGCAGAAGAGTGCCGGAGGCGGTGAGACCGAACGGGGTATGAATCCGGGCTACCGCCGCCGTTGGAGGGAGGTGGGAAGCGTCCTCCGGGGAGGGGCCATCAATGACGATAGCCCCCGCGGGCCCGAGACTCAGGAGGATGAGAAAAGCGATTTGACCGTACCGCATGGGGATTCCAACCGGGGGGCCAGGAAGCGATTCCCATTTTTCTGGAAGAAAATTTCAGCTCCGGTCGAAATAGACATCGAAACGAGAAGATGATCGGCAGAGATCTACGGAAGGACACCTGTTTCCACCGGCGGGAATCTTCCCGTATCCGGGACGGACTGCCGCCCACTGCAACAACCACGGTCAAGCCGTCACGGCCCCCTTCTCGTCATCCAGTAACCCCGATTTTTCCAGGTAGTAATCGTATCCCCCGCTATATTTGGTCACTTCCCCGCCGGAGATGTGCCAGGTCGACTCCGCCAGCTTGCGGATGAAGTGAACATCGTGGGAAATGAAAACGAGTGATCCTTCAAACTGTTTGAGGGCCTCGATGAGTGCCTCCACCGAAAGGAGATCGAGGTGGGTGGTGGGCTCATCCATGAGAAGCAGGTTGGGTGGATCGACCAGGAACTTCACCAGGTTGAGCCGACTCTTCTCTCCGCCTGAAAGCACCTTGACCTTCTTGTGCACATCGTCCCGGCGGAACAGGAAGGATCCCAGCAGTCCCCGCGCGTCCTCTTCCCGCATTCCTGCGCCAGTGGTACAGACCTCCTCCAGCACCGTCTTGCTCTCGTCCAGCAACTCGGAGCGATGCTGCGAATAGTACCCGAGTTTGGTGGCATATCCCACCGCTCGCTTTCCGCCATCGATTGGCACCATCCCGGCCAGGATCTTGAGAAGAGTCGACTTGCCCGCTCCATTGGGCCCCACCAGGACGATACGGTCGCCCCGCTCCACCACCAGATCGAGCCTCTCATAGATACGCATCTCACCATAGGCCTGGCTGACACCCTCGAGTTCGATCACCTTCTGGTTGCTGCGGGGCGGCTTGGGGAAGTGAAACTTGAAGACCTTGCGAGGCGCTCTCGGCTTCTCCAGCGTCTTCATCTTCTCCAATTGCTTCACACGGCTCTGCACCTGCGACGCCTTGGATGATACCGAGCGAAACCGGTCAATGAACTCCTGGATCCGGTCGATCTCCTTTTTCTGGTTGCGCCAGGCGGAGAGTTTCTGCTCATGACGTGTTTCGCGCTCGGCCAGGTAATTGGTATAGTCCCCCCGGTATGGGATGAGCTTCTGCTCATCGATCTCAACCACGGTCTCCACGATGGCATCCACGAAATGGCGGTCGTGCGAGATCATCAGGATGGCGCCGGGATAGGCGCTGAGGTAGCGCTGGAACCAGAGCAGGGCCATCAGGTCAAGGTGGTTGGTGGGCTCGTCCAGCATGAGAAGGTCGGGCTCGAGACAGAGGATCTGCGCCAGGTGGGCCCGCATGACCCAGCCGCCCGACATCTCGCTGGCTGGCCGGTCGAAATCCTCCTGCCGGAAACCCAGTCCCGCCAGGATCTTGCGCCCCTTCGGTTCGAGTTGGAACCCGTTCATGAGGGTGAACTTGTCCTGGGCTTCGGCGTATTCCTCCGAATCGAGAGTGTCTGCCGCCTCGTGCTCGCGCATGACCCGCTGCACTTCCCGCATCTCGGGCGTAATGGCGGTCGCGATCTGAAGGACGGTGTCTTCGCCCGGATCACCGGCCTCCTGGGAAAGATAGCCGACGTGGGCATACTCATCGCGTTCCACTTTCCCGGCACTGGCCACCTCATTGCCGAGGATGATCTGGAAAAGGGTCGATTTGCCCGCCCCGTTGGGGCCAACCAACGCAACGCGCTCACCCCAGTTGATGGTCAGATCAGCCTCCTCGAAGAGCGTCCGCCCACCGTAGGCCATGGTCAGCTTGCGTATGGTCAGCATGTGCGCGGGGCCATCGCATCGAATCCCCGAAAATGCAACGGAGAACGGAAGAAGAAACTCCAGCGGGACTACTCCGTTCCCTGACCTTACTTCTTCTTCGCAATCTCCTTCACCGTGAGATTGCGGAAATCGATCGACATCACCTTGTTGCCGTGGAGTTGCAGACCGAGTGGGCCCTTCGCCTTGGCTTTATCCGAGGTGTAAGTCATCACGTGCACCCCGTTGAGCCAGACATCGTACTTCGGCCCCACCGCCACGATCCGCATCCTGTTCCACTCGTCGATCTTGAGGAGGTTCTTTACTCCCTTGACCCCCTTCTTCTCCTCCGCCTCCACCGGATATCCCTTGCCTGAGATGTAGGGGGAGGCCGTCATGTCGCGCTTGAGTGATCCGGAGATCCCGATCTGGATCTGCTGGCCACCATCCCTCAGGAACACTCCCGAGTCGCCCTTGCCGTCAAAGCGGAATTCACAACTCATGTCGAAGTCGGTGTATTCCTTTTCGGTCCACAGGTTGCTCCCGCGCTTCCTGGGACCGCTCTTGGCCACAATCATCCCATCGGTCACCGACCACCAGATGTTGTCCCCGGGAATTTTCCACCCCGTGAGGTCCTTCCCGTTGAAAAGAGGCGTTCCCTTCTCGTGATGATCCCCCCAGGCGAGGGCTGGAACGGCAAGAAAAGCGAGTAATGCGAGTCTCATGACCCCCTTTCTACCCGATCGCGCCGCGATGTCCACCCGGCAGGAAATCCTACTGTTCCCGCTGCAGGAAGAGATCGATGCCCTCGGTGAGAGCGATCCAGCTGGCCTCGATGATACTGTCTGAAACCCCCACCGTCCCCCAAGTGGACTCACCATCGGTATGGACAATGAGAACCCGGGTCTTGGC
>JAAZXD010000234.1:0-3127 GCA_014240355.1 Roseibacillus sp.
GAGGCTGAGTGATTCCTCAACCCTGTCCTCGGAGAGCAGGGTGGTCACTTCCTCGCGCAAGCTGCTGGAATCGACTTCCAGCAGCTTGAGACTGCGATAGCGCTCGATCACGACTGCAAGGACCAGGATGAGAAGGATGAGGATGGGCCACATGAAGATTCCCCCTTCCAGGAAGATGCCGATCGCACCGCTGCTGAAGAAGTCCCGGAAAAACTCCATGGCCTTGTTCAGTGCCCCGGTGGTTTCCTCGGAGGCGGCAGATTGGGCAAGCAGGGGGGGGAGGGATGGCATGGGGGTATGGGTTATTCGTCGTCCAGGTTCGCTTCGCGTTCAAACTGGGCCAGCATCTCGGGCAGGGCAAGACGTCCGCGGGCATACTTGGCGGCGTCGGACTCGGGAAAGTCCCAGCGACAGCGGTTGTAACGCCGGAAGGCGTTGGGAACGTCGTTGTCCATGCGGTAGCTTTCCCCTGCCCAGAAGAGTGCCTGGGCGGTGAGTTCCTCTTCCGGGAAGCGCTTGACGAACTCGTCGAAGGCGGTTCCCGCCTTCTCATAGGACTCGTCCTTGTAGTGGCACTGGCCGATCCGGAACCCCATCTTGGGCGTCCATTCGTGGTTGGGGAACTTCTCCAGGAATTTCACTCCCACGCTGGCAGCCACCGGGTAGTCCTCCTTGTTGTAGAAGTGCTCGTTGATGCGGAGCATGACATTGGCGATGAGGGGGCTCTTTGGATAAGTGGCAGCCAGAGTGACGTAGGACTCAAGCGCCTCGTCCAGTTGATCAGCCTGTTCGTAGCACTGGCCGAGCTTGTACTGGGCGTCCGGAGCCAGCTTGTGTTCGGGATATCCCCGGACGATGGACTTATAGGCCGCGATGGCTTCATCCCATTCCTTCAACTCCTGTGCAAACTGTCCCAGAAGGTAGGCAATACGTGGCGCATATCTTGGATGAGGGTAGTCTTCCTTCACCTCGCGCAGGACCCGTCGTCCCAGGCTCAGATTGGCCAGGGCCTCTTCTTCCTGCTCCAGTTTGAGGTGGCTCTTGAAGAGTTCAAAGTAGCTCTCCGCAATGTGGAACTGGGTCTGGATGGCGAGATCCTCATTCTTGTAGACCTTGCTGAAGGCGGACATGATGCCGTCCGTTCCTACTGCGACGGGAAGGCCCACCGTAATGATGGGCTCACCCTCGGCCGTGTGGATCACGTTGTCGAGATAGCCCACCGTGAGGGCGTCACCGAAAAAGCACTCCACCTCACCCTGTGAGTTGCCGGGGGCAGGCTGGGTCGAGGACTTGAGAGGGAAAGAGCCGCTGAAGATCCCGCTATGACTGAGAGTCTCTTCCACTTCAAGGGTTTCGTCCTCCCCCGACCCGGTCTTGACCCGGATCAGGGCCTTGTCCCGTTCGCCCGAGATGTCGAGGTCGGGGTCCTTGAGCCAGAGGTAGATCTTCTTGCCCAAATAGGCAATCTCGGCGTCTTCCTGGTATTCCTCGTCGGTAAGGCGGAGAGTGGCGGCGGTGGCGAGTTCGGCGTGGGCGGCTCGTTCTACGGCCTCGCCGGAGGGTCGGCGCTCGTCCTGATAGCGGGTTACGAACCTGTCCTGGCCGTTCACATTGAGGACGAGGAGACCAGGTTCCCGCTCTGGACCTCCATCCAGGAGATCCCCCTCCGCTGCGGGTGGCGGCAGGACGCGCCCCAGTCCGGGGCGTGCAATTGTGCCATCCGCAGGGACGGAGGCCGCGCTGTTGAGATCGCCCAGGAGCAGGGGGACCTGCCCCACGAACCGTCCTTCCCAGAGGGCAGCATTTCCGACCTGGTCAACTTCCTCGGTGGCCGGGGCAAACCCGCGGGAGAGGACGCATTCCACCTTCACGCGGGAACCCTGCGTGGTTTCCACTTCCACGGTCACCGTACTCTGGGAGTCCTTGGCCTGGTCCGGGTCGATGACTTCCACGGTGAGAGGCAGATAATAGTCGATCTTACTTACATGGTCGGTGGGACGGGTTGCCGCCACCGGGACAAAGGTGCGTTCACCCTCCACAGCCTTCACGCTGTCAACGATCTGCAGGATCGCCTCCGTCGGCTCGTTGAGAAGGACCACCGCCTCGCGGTAGGAAGCGTGACCGGGGAAGGTGTTCTGCTCGTCCTTGTAGCGAAGGTAGATCTTGTCACCCTGTTTCACCACCAGCTTTTCGCCGTCGGGCTGGGCAGCAGTATCGATTTCGGCCACGAAGATCCCGGTGGAAGTCCCGGTTTCAGTAGCGGTCAGGGAGCGGCGTGTATTGGCATTGACCTGGACCTGCACTTCGACGGAGTCCTTTCCGCTGGTGGTGTCCAGGTCGTAGTCGACCACTTCAGCCACGATGCGCTCGCCAGGCTCGATCCGCAGGAGTTCCTTGCGCGCCCCCCTCACCGATCCGTCTCCACCGCGAATGAAGTTGTAACTGATAGGCGTGATTCCGCCGTTGTGGTAGGTGGCGGTCAGGCGGGCGGTGAGCAGCTTGTTGCGCTGGGCGCCCCCCGCGGTGATCTCGTCGAGGTAGGAAACCTCCACCGTGTCACCGGGGGCCAGCTCAAGAATGTCATTCCCGGCCAACTGGAGGACATCCTGCTCCGGTGGCACGTGCATGGTTGCTCCACCCCTTACCTCGATGTGATTGACGGCGACGGCTTCCCCCCGGTACTCGAGAATTTGATATTCAAGAAAGCGCATCTCGTGGGAGGGAAGGGACAGTCTCCAGACATTCTCCTGCTGGGTGATGAGGCCTTCGAGCGGTCCCTCGATCCGGGGGAAGTCCGCGGCCCGGCTCAGGTCGAAGTCCTGTTCATTAAAATTACGGAGGGTTACGCTGGCAGTCTGGGCATTGTCCCGGGCCCGGGTGGCGCTTCCCGCTTCCCCTCCGGCCGAGACGATGGAGACCACGGTAATGGTGTGTACTCCCGCCCTGGCGTAGATATCCGCTTCCCGGCCACCCTCCCCCATGGGCAATTCAAGGCGGCCATCGATCATGAGACCGGTGTGTTGACCGGTCACCGAGAAACGCATCCCACCTTCCCTCTCCTGAAAGAACCTGCCGGACCAGACGAGGAAGAACGCGTCCTCACCCTCTCCCGGTGGTGACCAGGAGA
>JAAZXD010000234.1:3137-5226 GCA_014240355.1 Roseibacillus sp.
CTCAAGGTCAGGGTTGATCTTCTCGACGAGGCTTACAATATCTTTCCAGGCGTAGCTTTGGAGCAACTTGCTCTTCTGGGTCTTGTAGAGGCGCATGGTCATTTCCCCCTCTCCGAAGGTGATGGGAGTATTCCGCTCCGGGGTTGGAAAGCGGGCCAGGGTGTACCAGAAGCGTCCGTCGTGGCTTCCGCGAAGGTGCAGGCGCACGGGAGCCTCCCTCTCGGCATCCGGGGACATGAGGGAGATAGTGTCGACCTCCCGAAGTTCCTTCAGATCGATGGACAGTGTCTTGGGGGCTGCGCCGTCGGGTTCACTACGCCATGCAGTGTCCTTGCTGTGGTCGATGGCCATCAGCGCGCTGTGGTCGAGGGCGGAGTCACTGGCCCGTGCCCCGGCGGGAAGTTCCCCGGTGGGCACGGTGCCGCTGAAGATGCCACCGTGCTGGCTTTCTTCCGGGATTTTCGTCTCTACCTGGTCGCCGCTGGAGGCTTTTAGAACGATGGGCACTCCATCCGGTTCCCTGGTCAGGTCGCGGTCGCCATCCTTCACCTGTGTATAAATGAGATTGCCGGGTTTGATCTGGTCGCGGGGACGCTGATGGGCCTTGCCCTGGTCCTCAGCGACCTCCTGGTCCTTTCGTTGCAGGGCTTCCGTGAAGGATTCGTTCTCCTCGTCGAGGATCGCACTGCTGGCTACGGCGAGGCTGCCGTCGGAGGCCACCTTGAGGCGGGTGGCACTCAGGAATTCGAACTGGAACTCCTTCTTGAACTCGGCCGGATAGTCGACCGTAATGGTGTCTCCGCCGGTAACCTCAAGGGTTCCGCTCTCAACCTGGGCCACTCCCAGAGCGGTGGGGAGATCGGACAGGAAGATGCCCTTTCCAGCGCCGCCGCTGACGAGGAAGGACTTCTCGACATCGCCGCCGGGGTCGGTGCGCACGACCACCGGGATGCGCGTTTCCCCCCGGCTGATCCCGAGATCAGTATCCTGGACCACCACCGAAAGGGCCTTCCCCGGAGTGTGCCAGAGCTTCGATTCGCGTCCGAGCCGGCCCACCGTGCGGAGGGTTTCGAGCTGGGTGAGGTAGCGTTGTTCGATGCCGTAGACCTCAGCCAGGTTGAAGAGAGTTTCGTTGGCGAGTTCAGCGTCCGGAGCGCGTTCGAGGACGGAGAGAAAGATCCTGCGGGCCGCCACATTGTTTTCCTGCCTGATCTCAAGAACACCAAGCAGGAACTCAGCGCGAATATTGACCTGCGGGTTGGGGTTCTCGGAGAGCTCAAGGAAGATCTCCCCGGCCTGGTCGTAAACCTTCTGCGCCATGAATGTCTCCCCGATACCGAACCGGGCCTCTACGGCTTCGGGCTGATCCTTGTAGTGATTGAGGACGGAGGTGAACTCCGCGCGGGCGACATCGTACTGTTGCGAGCGCTGGTAGTTGCGGGCCAGAAGAAGTTGCACGCGGGCCTTGTCCCTGACTTCCACGCTTTCAGACTCACCGTTCTTGATAAGCCATCCCCGCAGGATGTCTTCAGCACGCAGGTGATCTGCTTCCGTTCCCTGGCTGATATGGGCCTCCGCCCCGAAGAGGATGAGTTCGACCGGCAGGTCGGCCTGGCTCTTGTCGAAAAGCTGCCGGTTCCGGTAGTAGGCCTGCTCGGCCAGCTCTTCTTCACCCAGTCGGAGGTGGAGGATAATCTGGAGGAGGGGAGCGATGGGGCTGTCTTCCGGAATATCGGCACTGAGGCTGCCCATCTTTCCGTAGGCCTTGCGCAGGAGTGCCCGTGCGTCATTCAATTCCTTTTCCCCTACCCCGCGAATGATGTGGATCAGGCCGTTGAGAACAGTGGCCCCCATCTGATGATCTCCGCGTGCGATGGCTCCCTGGGCGTAGGGGTAGATGCGGCGCCAGCTTTCGTGGTGCTGGTTGGAAAAGAGAATGACGCGGTAGGCTTCGCGGAGGCGGGTCATGCCCCTGGGTGCGCTGGCGAGGAGTTCCAGGGCTGCTTCGGTGCTCACACGTGGCAGGTTGAGGGCGCCGACGATTCGGTAGACCTGGGCCTTCTGGTCGGCATTCCACTCCTTGGAGGCT
>JAAZXD010000235.1 GCA_014240355.1 Roseibacillus sp.
CAATGACCGTCTCCTGACGGTTCTCGATCGTCTCGCTGATGCCGACGCACGCATGCGCCGGGCATCCAACAAGCAACTCCACTTTGAGATCGCCCTGATTCGCGCCACCCAGTCGCTGGATGAAGTGCGCATCAGCGACGTGGTCATGGCTCTAGAAAAAGGCGCCAATGCGGACCATCCTCCCCTCACCTCGGAAGAACCTGCGACCACCACTCCCGCTCCTGGAGAGCGCACGAAAGACCCGGAACCTCCGGCTCAGGAATCCTTTTACGACGATCCACTCGTTCACGATGCGCTCCGCATCTTCAAGGGAAAGCTGAAGGAGTAAAATATGTCCCGCCCGGGTCGCAAGTTCTTCGCAGTGGCTCTGGTGACGGCCTCTCTCGGCTTTCACCTTGTGACAGTCGCAATCTTCTCGCGACAGCCTGATCGACTGGCGGCATTCACCGTCATTCCGATCTGGATCTGGGGGGCAGGCGGTCTTCTTCTCTCCAGCTGTGCCTTTCTGCTCTTTCGCGCCCGGCTCTCCCTTTTCGCCACCGCCGTCTGGTCGCTTACCGTTCTCTTTCTTGCCGACGAGACCCGTCCCCTCGCCCGGATCGGCACACCTTCACTCGATGCCGGCCGTCCCCAACGCTTCGAAGGACGCGAGGTGATCAGGGTTATCACCATCAATTGGGCCGGTTCCAACGAAAACCTCTCGGAGCCCATCATCCGCTACCAACCCGATCTTGTCTTCATTCAGGAGATCCCCCATCCCTATCGCCTGCGCCAGCTCAATGAAACACTCTTCGAGGGCAAGGGAGACTATCGCTACGACAAACTTACCCGTTGCGGATTGATCGCACGGGGCGAGATCGAGCATCACATCCCGAACCCAAGAGAACTCCCCTACCGCAACCATCAGGTCCGTGTCAGACTGCCAAACGGCCGACGGATTGAGCTGGTCAATGTCCATTTGCAGGCCGCAGCCACCGATTTGAACCTGTGGAGCCGTGATTGCTGGCGGAGCCACCATCACAATCGGAAGCGCCGCCGCATGGAGATCGCGGTTGCCTTGCAGAAACTCGAGAAGACCAACATCAGCCCCAAACTACCCGCTGTTATCATTGCCGGAGATTTCAATGCTCCCACAGGCGACCGGGTCTACGCCATGCTGAAGGGCGAATTCACCGATACCTACAGTGAGGCAGGCTCCGGTTGGGGGAACACCTATCACCGTGCCTTCCCCCTTCTTCGCCTCGATCACATCTTTGTCTCACGAGTCTTCCATCCCGTTCGCTCCCGGGTCGTCAGGGTGGAGGGATCTGATCACCGCATGGTTATTTCCGACTTGGTCATGAAGTAATCAATCTCTTCCCACCCGCGACAGCCGGAATCAGACCTCTCGCCCAGCGCCCAACCTCCTCCGCCACCCGACACCGAGCGATCCAAACTCCCCACCCTCTCATGCCCGAAATTACCCGCGACCATCTTGCCGAGGTCCTCGAAGAGATCGCCCTCCTTCTGGAATTGAAAGGCGAGAACACCTTTAAGATCCGGGCCTACCGCAATGGCTCTGAAATCGTACAATCTTTTGACGGCGATATCGTTCAGCGAGCAAGGGAGAACGATCTGAAGGGAATCAAGGGTATCGGTGAAGCTCTCCAGCAAAAACTCCACGAGCTTGCCTCCAGCGGCCTGCTCGCCTTCCACCAGAACCTCAGGAACGAATTTCCGGAAGGACTTTTCGAACTCCTTGAACTACAGGGGCTCGGCCCCAGGAAGGTCAGGGCCCTTTACGAAGAACTCTCGGTCGCCTCTCTGGGCGGGCTGAAGCGCGCATGCCAATCCGGGCAGGTGAGCGAACTTCCCGGCTTTGGGACAAAGAGCGAAGAGAAGATTCTCGGTGCTATCGAGGCGCACGAGCGATTCTCCGGCTACTACCTCCTCGCCGAGGTCGCTCCGGATGCCGAGCGGATCCTCGGCATTCTCAGGCAGCATCCGGATGTCAGCCGTGCGGAGATGGCGGGATCGTATCGACGAGGCAGCGAAACCGTTCACGATCTCGACTTCCTCGTGGCCACCCCTGAACCGGCAGCCATAACGGATTTTTTCACTAAGTTTGAAGGCATCCGGGAGATTCTTGCCCACGGCCAGACCAAGGCCTCCATCCGTCTCCAGAGCGGACTACAGTGCGACCTCCGCGCCGTCTCCACCCGGGAGTGGCCTTTCGCCCTGATCTACTTCACCGGGAGCAAGGAGCACAACGTCGAATTGCGTTCGCGGGCACTCAAACAGAAGTTGACGCTCAACGAGTACCAAATCCAGCCGGTTGGAGGCTCCCGACGCGACGATCCCACTCCGGACATCAGGGAGGAGAGCGACCTCTACGCCGAACTGGGACTCCAATTCATCGAGCCCGCTCTCCGGGAAAACCGGGGCGAATTCGACGCCGCAGACAAGGGAGATCTTCCCCGGCTTGTCGAACAGGACAACTTACGGGGCACCTTTCACAATCACACCACCGAATCCGATGGCCGGTCCTCCCTGGCCGAGTTGATCGAAGTAGCGCGGGATCTGGGACTTTCCTACCTTGGCATCGCCGACCACTCCAAATCCTCCTTCCAGACCAATGGCCTCGACGAGGAACGCCTCCTCGCCCAATCCGCGGCCATCCGCACTCTCGACGCCAGTCTCGACGACATCGACCTCTACGCCGGCAACGAAGTCGATATCCTCCGCGACGGCACCCTGGATTTTACCGACGAGACCCTGGCCCAACTTGACTACGTGGTTGCCTCCGTGCATGCGTCTTTCAACCTGCCCGAGAAGGAGATGACCTCCCGCCTCATCAAGGCCATGGAAAACCCGCATGTGACAATGCTGGGCCATTTGAGCGGACGCCTCCTCCTGCGCCGCGATCCCTACGCCGTAAACCATGAAAAGGTCATCGACTGTGCGGCTGAGACCGGAACGATAATCGAGCTCAATTGCTCGCCAAAGCGCATGGACATGGACTGGAGATGGTGGAGGCGCGCCCGGGACAAGGGAGTGAAATGCGCTCTCAACCCCGATGCGCATCACGCAAGCGGCCTGCAAAACCCCCACTTCGGCATCAGGGTGGCCCGCAAGGGCTGGCTCCGTCGACAGGATGTCTTGAATTGCCTTCCTGCGAAAGACATCCGGAAATGGCTGCAAACCCCTAAAGCTAAGCGTCTCTAGCAATCTACAATTCCGTCTTTTCCATCCCGGAATCCTGCCGTATGGTGCGCCGCGCATGACACACCTGCGATGCTTCGCTTGTGGCCTTCTTGCTGCAATGGCGACCCTGTTACTGTCCCCTTCGGTTGGGGCGCAGGCACCTCCGCTGGGGAAATTCAAACCCTCGGACGTCTACTTTCAGGCGTGGCTCACCGTGCGCGACGCCGAGAAAGCGGAGAAGGACGGCAAGTTCCTTGAAGCCTTCAACCGCTACGACAAGGCCAGACAACTGTTTGAATCGGTGGCTCTCTCCGACCCCGAATTCAAGCCTGATCTCGTCAAGACCCGGCGGGAATCTACCACTCAGGCCATGTCCGCGATCCGCGAAAAGGCCCTCGGCGAGCGAAACAGGCTCGCCCAGCGCACGGGAGATCTGGTTGAGGGGAAAACTGTTCACCGCGGGGAAGGAGACCTCAATATTCCGCAACTCAGCCGGGAGGATCAGAGCAAGGTGACGGCCCTCCAGCGGCAGATTGAACGATATCGAGGCGAACTCCGGAAGGTCCGCTCTGACCGCGACGCCAATGCCGTACGGCTGCGGGAGACGCTTCGGCAATTGGAACAGGAGCGCGACAGGGTGGCCCGGGCTCCGGTATCCAACCAACTCCAGGATCTCAACCGGCGGATCAGGAAGGTGGAGGAGGAGCGCGATACCATGTTCAAGGCCCTACGGGACAGCCGAACCGCGCATCAGGAGGTGCTCTCTCAGCTAGCGGTGGCCAAGGCCGATGCTTCCGCCGCCCAAAAACGGGCAACTGACCTCGAGGAGGTGGTAAATGTCCAGCAATCCGCAGCCAGAGAAGTTGTGGAAGGACTGCGTCGCCAACTCAAGGAACTGAAGGTCTCACTGGTGGAGAAGGACCGGAAGTATATCACCCTAGAGACTCGTAATGCCCAACTCGACAGGCAACTGGGGGAGGCTCGGGCAGAAGTTCATGAGCTCCGGGATGAACGCAACGCTCTTCTCGTTCAACGCGATCAGATGGCAGCCCTTCTCAAACTCAACGAAAGCGAGCGCGTTCAACTCCTGATCAAACAGAACATGGACCTCGGCCGGGATCTCAAGACCGCCCGTGATCGCCTCAAGACCCTTCACACCGACAACAACGCGACCAAGGATCAGCTGATCGAAGCCAAGAGGGACCTCGCTCAGGCCAAGGGACGCCTGATTGATTTTCAGCGTGAGAACGCTTCGCAGAAAAACCGTCTGGAGGCAATGGAGGACCGCATTCGAGACGCCGGCACAGAGCTCAAGGAGGACCTCCGGTCTACAAAGATCGATGCCGGATCCCGCAAGGAAATGGAGATGCTGCAGGATATCATCTCGCGCCAGCTGCGAATCCAGGAACACCGCCGCAGTGCCAAGGAGTCCATCATGACCGAAATCAGGAAGATCGGACAACAGGGTGGCCCTCTGGTCCGGAATATTCAGGGGCTCTTCGACCATGAACTGAAACTCACCGCGGAAGAGAGCCGTCTCCTTGCCGAATTCAAGATTGACGACGACTTCATCTTCGATGACCGGCCCGAGCAGCATGAAGTGGCCAATGCGGACAGAAGCCTACAGCAGAGCATCACCCTCAAGGATCAGCTTGCCCGGCGGGCCTTCTCCAATGGTCGCTTCCTCGCCGCCCGCGAGGTTTTCGAGTCCATCCTCGATCAGCACCCAGGCCACGTTGAAACCATGCTCAATCTCGGGGTCGTGCATGTGAAGAACGAAGATATCCCTCTCGCCATTTCCTCCTTTAACGACGCCCTCGTCATTCGAGGCGACAATCTCCCCTTTGCTCACTTCATGCTGGGGGTGTGTCACTACCGGGTCGCCGACCTCCAGAACTCCAGGCTGAGCCTGCAGCGTGCCGTGGATCTCGACAACGACAACGCCAAGGCATATGTCTTCCTCGGCAACGTGGCAGGGCGTGAGGAGCACGATGAAGAGGCGGAGACCCACTTCAAGACTGC
>JAAZXD010000236.1 GCA_014240355.1 Roseibacillus sp.
CTTCCTTCTCTTCAAGGAGCGGGAAACGGACTCAGCCGAAAACTGACCCTCCGAAAACACCTTTCCCCCTGGCCCTTCAGCAAGCGGACCACTGGATCCACCGGGTCTATTCACCCGTAAAGGGGTCTAAAATCTTGAAAGGAAAGGCCGAAACCCTACCGTAGCCGCCCATACGAACCGTGACCACCCCATGAGCGACTCCACCAACTCCACCCGCCGCAACTTCGTAAAGACCACCACCGCCGCCACGACTGCCTCCGCCGTCGTTGGCTTCCCGCACATCGGCCGCGCCGAGATCGGCAGCAGCAACACCATCAAGGTGGGCCTGATCGGATGCGGTGGACGCGGAACGGGGGCCGCCACCCAGGCCCTGAAATCCGACGACAAGGTGAAACTCTGGGCCATGGCCGACGCCTTCCCCGAGAAACTCGAGGGCCCGCTCAAGACCCTGGGAGCCGCCTTCGGCAAGGAGCGCGTGGAGGTCGCCAAGAACCGCCAGTTCACCGGTGTCAATGCCTTTGAGGAACTCGCCGCCTCCGACGTGGACGTGGTCCTCATGGCCACCCCCCCGGGATATCGTCCCATGATGCTGCGCAAGTGCATCGAGGCCGGCAAGCACGTCTTCGCCGAGAAGCCCATGGCCATCGACATGGCAGGGATTCATCACCTGATGGAGACCGCCAAGATCGCGGACGAGAAGAAGCTGGCCATCCAGCACGGCTACTGCTGGCGCTACAGCCCGGCCAACCGGGTTGGCTTCGCCAAGGCCCACGGCGGTGAGATGGGCCGCATCACCAGCTTCGTGGGCACCTACCTGGGCGGCACGGTACGCGCCCTCGCCCCCGACGCCACGAAGCCCGAGGGTATCAGCGATGTCGAGTGGCAACTGCGCCACTGGATCAACTTCGAGTGGCTCTCCGGCGGCCCGCTGATGGAGCAGTGCATCCACGCCGTCGACAAGATGGCCTGGGCCATGGGCGATGCCGCCCCGGTGGCCGCCTTCGGCAATGGCGGTCGGGGACAGCGCCGCGATGCCGGTAACGTCTACGACAACTACTCGATCACCTACGAGTATCCCGGCAACACTTTCTGCCAGATCCAGCAGCGACAGTACAACAACTCCTTCAACGAGAACGTGAGCCGCATCATCTGCGAAGACGGCACGGTGATTGGTCCCTGGAGAGTTTCCACCAAGGACTCCAAGGGGAAGACCAACTGGAAATACCGGGCCGAGAAGGGCGTGGAGCAGAACATGTATCAGACCTGCCACAACGAATTCTTCGCCAACCTGCGGGCCGGCAAGATTATCAATTCCTGCGAATTCATGGCCAGGTCCACCGCCCTCGGCATCCTCGGCCGCGAGGCCGCCCACACCGGCCAGCGAATCACCTGGGACGAGCTCTGGGCCACCAGCGAGGACCAGGCTCCGGACAACCCGCCCCTGGACGGCAAGATGCCCATCCCGGCTCCCCCGGTCCCCGGGATTGACAAACTGGTGAAAGCCTAGCGGCTTTCCGGGAAAGACGGTATAGTGGGTAATGGAGTGGGGCGACAATCGCCCCACCCCCCTTGCCAAGAGATCCCTGCTTCCCCCTTCACAGATCCCCATGAAACGACTCCACCAGATCCTCATGAGCGGCGTGGCCCCTTTTCTGGGAGCCCTCCCGTCCCTTGCCGAAGAACCCGCCGCTGAACAGCACCCGGTGGTCAAGGCCCCGGCCGAGTTCACCAGCTCCACCCCCACGCCCTCCCAGTGGAACCTGCCCTCCATGGACCGGATGTTCGTGAGCAAGAAGGTCCACGAGGTGGTCACCAAGAAGGGCGGACCCTCGGCGCTGGAAGCCATGAAGGACTATGAGGAGGTCGCTCCCCGGGCTGACAAGGCCAAGTACAAGATGATCGCCCTCAAGGGCGGGGAGTTCCTCATGGGATCGCCGGAGGGAGAGCATGAGCGACGCACCGAGGACGAAGGTCCGCAGAAGAAGGTCAAGGTCGAACCTTTCTGGATTGGACAGACGGAGATCCCCTGGGCCCTTTACAAACCGTTCTACGAAAACGGGGTCGCCCGCAACAAGGACGGCAGCCTCCTCGCAGAAGGCGCGAAGCAAAATATCACGGTGAAAGGCAAACAACGCAAGAAGGCCATCCAGGACGCCCTCTTACGCGGGAACCGCAACAATGTCGTGGACGTGGTCTCCCAGCCCACTCCGCAGTATCACGACATGTTCGGCAGCGGCGAACACGCCTCGGACCTGAACTACCCCGCGATGTGCACCACCCAGCATGCGGCCTCCAAGTTCTGCCAGTGGCTCACCGCCCAGACCGGTCACTTTTACCGCCTTCCTACCGAAGCTGAGTGGGAGTACGCCTGCCGCGCCGGTTCCTCCACCGCCTTCTGTTTCGGCAACGACATCGAGAAGCTCGATGATTACGCCTGGCACGGTTACAACTCCGAATACACCTACCACCCGGTGGCCACCAAGAAGCCCAACCCGTGGGGCCTCCACGACATGCACGGCAATGTCGCGGAGTGGGTCCTCGATGGCTTCAATGCCAGTTACCGGAAGAGCATCGTGGACGGCACGGTCAACCCTTGGAACATCGCCATCACCCGCTACCCGCGTATCGTAAAGGGTGGCTCCTGGGACCAGGACCAGGACGAGTGCCGCAGCGGCGCCCGCCTGCATTCCGTCAACGACTGGAAGGATACCGATCCGCAGGTGCCGAAGAGCATCTGGTACCATACCGATGGCCAGCACATCGGGTTCCGCATCGTGCGGCCGCTCAAGACCCCCGCCGCAGAGGAGATGCACCTCTACTGGAACACCGACTGGTTTGAACCCACCAGGAACGCAGAGGATCTCTAGGGCTTTCCCTGTCGCAGGGAGAACAGATCAACGGCGCAGCCCGGGCGGCGCCTTTTTCGTGCCCCTCGTTTGGGACGTGAAACCGGAACCTACTTCAAGCCGTCCAGGGCCTTCAACAGGTCCTCGCCCTGCCCGCCGGTAGACGCTTTCTCGTCCTTCCAGACCAGCTTGCCATCCTTGAAGAGGTAAGCCTGGCGGGAGGCAAATTTCCCCCGGTGAGGCACTCCAAAGGCCTTAACCACCGTGCCGTCAACGTCAGCCAGGAGATCAAAGGGCAGCTTCTGACTCTCCGCGAAAGTCTTCTGGGCAGCCACCTTGTCGAAGGACACCCCATAGATCTTCACTCCCTTTTTCTGCAGTTTCTCGTTTGCGTCCCGCAAACTACACACCTGCTTCGTTCATCCCCCGGTAGAGGCCTTGGGATAGAAGAAGAAAAAGGCCAGTCCCTCGGCGGCCACCTCGTGAATCCTGATCACCTCCCCCTTGTGATTCGTGACCTCCGCCCGGGGAAGGGCTTTGCCAAGTTCAAGGGTTTCCCCCATCGTAGGGTCCGCGAGGGCGAAAATCGAACCAACCCCCGCCAGCAGTGCCGTAATCTTGCGCTTCATGACCCGACCCATATCCCGTCCCCGCAGGAATGCCAAAAGGTTTTTCCTGCTGCTGACAGTGCTTGCCCTCGGGAGCGGACTGCTGTGGGTCGTCCCCTGGTTCAAGAATCGCGTTGGGAGAGGGCAACGGAACAACCCGCCCGAACTGACTGAGGTTGACTCCGGCGATCGCCCCCTCATGGGCACTACTGCACGCATCGTGGTGCATGTTGGGGACGTGGAAAAAGGACAGGCCGCCATCGAGGCCGCCTTCCAGCGGGCCGAGGAGATCAACGCCATCTGCAGTGACTATAACCCGGAGAGCGAGATCATGAGGCTCTGCCGTGAGCCCATCAACCGCCCCATTCCAGTCTCCGGGACCCTGGCTGCCGTCCTCGCCCACGCCCGGACCATCGCGGAGCTCACCGAGGGCTCCTTTGACCCCACCCTGGGGGGCTTCACCAAGCTCTGGCGCAGATCGAAGCGGAAGCAGGAACTTCCCGATCCCGTTCTCCTGAAGAGAGCGCGCCAGGCTGCGGGATGGGAAAAGTTCGAGGTCGAGATTGAGAATCGCGTGGTCATCGTGAAGGACGAAAACCTCCTCTTTGATCTGGGCGGGATCGCCAAGGGATACGCCGCCGATGAAATGCTCAGCGTGATCACCGCCCGGGGGATTCCCTCCGCGATGGTGGCGGTGGCGGGCGATGTCCGACTGGGAGCCCCACCCCCCGGCCGGATCGGATGGGCGGTCGGCATCAGGACCCTCGGGGCGGACATCGAGCAGATTATCCAAGTCTCCAATTGTGCTGTCTCCACCTCCGGAGATCTCGAGCGTTACGTGGAAATAGAGGGAACGCGCTACTCGCATATCATTGATCCCGGCACGGGCCTCGGCCTCACCCGCCGCATCGCCGCCACGGTGGTCGCACCCACCGCCGTGCAGAGTGACCCGCTGGCCACCTTCTGCTGCATCAGGCCCGAACTCGCCCGGAAAGTCTTCGCCGCCGGGGAAATCTCCTGCCGCATCGTCGGTCTGGGAGGCGGGCCCTACGATCACAGGACCCAGCAGTTTCCCGCCTTCACCCTCCCCTAGTATTGCTGCCCCAACTGGTGGTAGTTCCTGCCGTGCCGCTGCCGACACCGGGCCGGACCCAGAAAATTCTCGCAAACTCCTCCCCACCATCTTTCATCTCCGCGCTGTGTTCTTCGAAACCTGGCTGCCGGATTTTTCCTTCCTCTTCCTTTCCATCCTGGTGGAGGGCGCACCCTTCATCCTGCTTGGAACGATCATCAGCGGCTTCATCGATGTCTACCTGCCCTCCGGAGCGATGGACAGGATTCTCCCGCGCAACCGCTCACTGGCGGTCATGATGAGCGGGATGCTGGGCCTCATCTTTCCGGTCTGTGAATGCGCAGTCGTCCCCGTCATACGACGCCTGGTCAAGAAAGGCCTGCCTCCCGCCTGTGCCATCACCTACATGCTGGCCGCGCCCATCGTCAACCCGGTCACCTTCCTCAGCACCTACAGTGCTTTCAAAAAGATCCCCCTCGAAATGGCCGGATCGCGCCTCCTCTTCGGCTATGTCATCGCGGTCATGGTGGGACTCATCCTCCTGCGCCTGAATGTCCGCCGCATCCTGAAGCCCCGCATCGCCGGGGAGATCGAGGAGGTGGAGGCCAGGCGCGCTGGCGACCACGACCACGACCACGACCACGACCACGACCACGACCACGACCACGACCAC
>JAAZXD010000237.1 GCA_014240355.1 Roseibacillus sp.
GCCCCACAACCTGGGTGAGATCGTGGATGCGCTCTGTGCCCAGATCGACAATCCCGAGATCACGTTGCCCGAATTGATGCAGCATGTGAAGGGACCCGACTTTCCGGTGGCTTGCGAGATTCGCGGAGTGAAGGGAATTGAGAGCTACTTCGCGACCGGTCGCGGGTCGGTCAAGATGCGAGGCAAGATGGAGGTGGACGAAAAGGAGAACGGCACCGCCATTATCACCATCACGGAAGTGCCCTATGGCGTGAACCGTGCCACCCTCCAGCAGCGGATCGCGGAGCTGGTGAACCAGAAGATCCTTACCGGGATCTCGGGGATGCGGGATCTTACCGACGAAAATACGCGTATTGAGATCACCCTGAAGCGAGACGCACGGCCTCAGGTTCTGGTCAACCAGATCTATAAGCTCACCGCGATGGAGACATCGTTCAGCGTGAACATGCTCGCCATTCACGAGCGTCGTCCGAAACTGCTTTCGTTGAAAGAGGCGCTCGATTGTTACATCGAGCACCGGCGGGAGGTGGTGGTTCGCCGCACGCGCTACCTGCTTGAAAAAGCCGAAGACCGCGCGGAAATCCTGGAAGCTCTCCTTCTGGCCCTGGGTTGCCTGGACGATTTCATCAAGATGATCCGCAGCTCGAAAAGTCGCGACGAGGCGCGCGAAAAGGTGCGGGGCTATACGTTCAAGCGGGAGGCGGCCAAAAGTCTGGGCGTGCTCATTCGCGATCAGCCGAGTTTGCAGGGCGACGACTATGTGTTCACCGACCGGCAGGTGAATGCCATCCTCGAGCTACGCCTCTATCAATTGGTGGCGCTTGAACGTGAAAAGATCAAGAATGACTACGACGGGGTCATCGAGGAGATCAAGGACCTCATGGATATCCTGGCCAAGGAGGCGCGGGTGCTTGGGATCATCAAGGACGAGCTCCTGGTGGTGAAGGAGAAGTTCGGGAATCCGCGCAAGTGCGAGATCCTTCCGGATGAAGGCGAGATCGCGATCGAGGATCTCATCGCCAATGAAGGCATGATCTGTACGCTCAGCCACCGTGGCTATGTGAAGCGGACGTCCGCCAGCGAATATCGCCTGCAGGGTCGTGGTGGAAAGGGAGTCAGGGGAATGGAGACGCGTGGTGCCAACGAGGATGACGATGACTTCGTGGAGCACCTCTTCAGCGCGCAGGCACACGATTACCTGATGTTCTTCACAAATACTGGACGGGTTTACGTGGAGCGGGTCTACGAGCTTCCGGAAGGTTCCCGGGCCTCCAAGGGCCGAAGCATCAAGAACGTACTGAACCTGCAGCCTGAGGAGTCGATTGCGGCCATGCTGCGTCTCGAACGTCGTCTCGACGAGGAAGGCGACGATGTCACTTTCGGCGAGGACGCGGGCTTTGTGCTTTTCGCCACCCGCACCGGCAAGGTGAAGAAAACCGGGCTCTACGACTTCCGCAACTTCCGCAAGGACGGGATCATTGCAATCAAGCTTGATGAGGGCAACGAACTCATCGATGTGCGTCTCACTAACGGCAGCGATGAGATCGTGCTGGTGACGAGTAAAGGTCTCAGCCTGCGCTTCCTGGAGGAACAGGCGCGTCCCATGGGACGTACTGCTGCGGGAGTGGCCGGAATCAAGCCGGTGGGGAATGATGTGCTGGTGGGATTGGCACTGGTGAGTGACCAGAGTACTCTCCTGGTCGCCTCCGAGAATGGGATTGGCAAGCGGACTTCCTTTGGTGAATACCGGTCTCAGACACGAGGGGGAAAAGGCATCATCACCATGAAGGTGACCGGGAAAACCGGGCAGGTGGTGGGAGCAGTGGCCGTGGAGGAAGACGACGAGCTGATGCTCATGACTACAGGTGGGCAGAGCATCCGGATTCGTTGTTCGGAGGTGAGAGAGACCGGGCGGAATGCACAGGGGGTCAAACTGGTTACCCTGCGTGGGAACGAGAAGCTGCAGGACATTGCGAAGGTGGTGGCCGGGGATGACGATGAGGAGGAGAGTGAAGACAGCGGGGAGGATGCTCCACCGACTGTCGACCAGGAAGAATAGAGATACTGCTTCCCCTGCGTTCGGGAGGGACAGGCCCTCCGGTTGTAAGATTTTGGCAATTGAAGGATTACGTGTTAGGGTGTCCCGGCATCGCGTTGAATTTGGCAGATTGCCATTATGGTGCTCCGGTGCTTCAATCCCGCGCTACCAGCTCATGAATACCCATCGTTTCGTTCCTGGATCCCTCGCCGCTGCAGTGGTCATTTCGTTCTTTGGCAGTCCCGTTCTGCAGGCCCAGGACGAGAGAAAGCGTGATCGAGCCCTTCGTATACTCGCCGTCGGGCAGGAGCCGCCCTGGCGAGAAGTGATCCAAGGGGGGCGTCGGGTGCAGGTTACCCCTCCCCTGGGCTCTCTTCCTCCGGGCCGTCTCCAACTCTCCAACGCCAGGGGAACCGAGTTGGGTGAAGCGATAGGACTGAGGCTCAATCAGATCTCGAGTGTGATATCGGTTAATTCGGGTACCCACCCGTTGCACGCGGTGGGGGCCGGGGGACTGGATCCGAAACCCTGGCATAAGCTCAAGTTCCCCAACATGGCGGCCGGGTTGGCTATTCTATGGCGGGATCCCGCCAAAGGGAAATGGACCGATGGTTGCAAAGCCATGGTGCTGCGTGACGACCTCACCGGGTTTCCTGCGGGGCGAATTCGAATCGTCAACGTGTCGAAGTATTCACTTGGGTTGAAGTTCGGAACGGAGAAGGGGTTGCTCAAACCAGGCCAGGTCCTGTTGCGTGCAGGGAAATCGGGCGCTTTCAGCAAGGTGCCGTTGGAGCTCTCGGTGAAGGATAAGAGCGGACGCTGGGTGCGCGTCATTTCCCAGGAGATCAATCAGCGATCCGAGCAGCGGACGCATGTGGTCCTTTATACCAATGATGGGGAGGCTCCTTCCCGCCCGGTTGGAGCGGTGGTCCTGCGGGAAACCGCCCGTAGCCCGGCGGTCAAGAAACCGCGCTAGGGTTCTCCACGCCCGAGGATAGCCCCGGATGGGCCGTGGCTGGCGCTCCAGGTGTAGACAAAACATAGGGGGAGATTCCCCGGATAACTGCAAATTTCACCGCGCCACTATTGACGGCCCCGGCGCTGCTTGCTTAATTGCCGCGCCTCAACTCAGGCCACAATTCCTCCACCGCTATGTCTAAGTATGCAATCAATGGGTTCGGCCGGATCGGCCGGATGGTCCTCCGTCGTCTGGCGGAGAAAGGGGAACTGGAAAAGGTCGTGGCGGTCAATGATCTGACCGACAACAAGACCCTTGTCCATCTCTTCAAGTACGACTCCAGCCAGGGCATTTTTGATGCCGAGGTGAGCCACGATGACGAGTCGATCACGATCAACGGCCACCGGATCAACGCTTCCGCCGAGCGTGATCCTGCTGCCCTGCCGTGGGCGGATCTGGGGGCGGAAGTGGTTCTTGAATCGACTGGTTTCTTTATCGATCGTGCCGGGGCCGGTAAACACATTGAAGCTGGCGCCAGGAAGGTCCTTATCTCCGCGCCCGCCAAGGATCCTGATCTCACGATGTGTCTGGGGATCAATGACGATCTCTACAATGCGGACGAGCATCATATCGTCTCCAACGCCTCCTGCACCACCAACTGCCTGGCGCCGATGGTCAAGGTTCTCCACGACAACTGGGGAATCGAGCGCGGTTTCATGAGCACCATTCACAGTTACACCGGGGATCAGAACCTCCTCGATGGACCGCACAGTGATCTTCGTCGTGCCCGTTCGGCGGCCGTCAGTATCGTGCCGTCTTCGACCGGAGCCGCCCGGGCCATCGGGTTGGTCATCCCCGAGTTGCAGGGCAAGCTCAATGGCGGAGCCTTCCGGGTGCCGACGCCCACCGGATCGCTCACCGATTTAGTGGCGGAACTCAAAGATGGAGTGTCCGTGACCGCCGAGGAAGTGAACGCCGCCTTCAAGGCCGCAGCCGACGGAGCGATGAAGGGAGTGCTGGAATATAGCGAGGAGCCTCTGGTGCTCGCCGATGTTGTGGGTAATTATCACAGCTCGATCTTTGACTCCGGGTTGACCACCATTCTGGAGGGGAACCTGGTCAAGATCTGTTCCTGGTATGATAACGAGTGGGGTTACTCCTGCCGGGCGGCTGATGCCATGGGCCTGCTGGCTGGATAACCGGCGGACAGTGCGTCGTTCATTCCATGCCCAAGCTCAGTATTCGCGATCTCAGGGTCGAGGACCGGGAGGTCCTGATGCGGGTTGATTTCAATGTCCCATTGCAGGACGGAGAGATCACCGACGATACGCGCATTCAGGCGGCCCTGCCCTCGATCAAGCACCTCCTCTCAGGCGGAGCCAGACTTGTGCTCTGCTCCCATCTGGGGCGTCCGAAGGGTGAGCCGGATGCCCGGTTTTCCCTGAAGCCTGTGGCTGTAAGGCTTGGGGAGTTGCTCGGCCAGGATGTCTTTTTCGGCGATGACTGCATTGGGGCGGACGTGGCGACCAAGCGGGCCACTTTGGGTAACGGGGAGGTGATCCTCCTGGAGAACACCCGGTTTCACGCCGGAGAGAAGGCAAATGCCCCGGAGTTCGCCAATGCGCTGGCCGGTCATGCGACGGTCTTTGTGAACGATGCTTTTGGGACTGCCCACCGGGCCCATGGATCGACCGAGGGGGTCACCCACCACGTGGAAAAGAGCGCGATGGGATTCCTCATTGAGCGCGAGCTCAAGTTCCTCTGCGATAAACTGGAGAGCCCTGAGCGGCCGTTCGTGGTGATTCTGGGAGGGGCCAAGGTGAGCGACAAGATCGAGGTTATTAGCGCTCTCCTGGAGAAAGCGGATGCTCTCATCATCGGGGGCGCGATGGCCAATACCTTTCTGCACGCCCAGGGCCACAGGATGGGCAACAGTCTCCTCGAACCCGACAAGTCGGAACTGGCTCTCGATATTCTGGCCAAGGCAGAGGTTAAGGGAGTGAGAATTCTTCTCCCGGCGGACACCCGCGCGACCCGGGAGTTCAAGGAAGGGGCGGAGACGAAGGTGACTGCGCCATACGCCGAGGGTGGTGAGGTAGGGGATGACTGGGAGGGAATCGATATTGGGGATCTTGCTATCGAGGAGTTTTGCGCCGAAATTGCTGCTGCCGGAACGATCGTGTGGAATGGCCCAATGGGGG
>JAAZXD010000238.1 GCA_014240355.1 Roseibacillus sp.
AGAGCCCAGCCCCAATCAACTTCCCGGCACCGGAGAAGCTCTGGCAGAAGCGCAGCAGGCTGCCGCGCAGGCCTCGCAGGCCGAGAGTGCAGGTCAGCAGTCACAGGCCTCGCAGCAGGCGGCTCAGGCTCTCTCGCAAGCGGCCCAACAAGCGATGCAGGCGATGCAGAGTGGGCAGCAACCCGGTCAGCAACCCGGTCAGCAGCCCGGTCAACCAGGTCAACCGGGCCAGGAACCGGGCCAGGAACCGCAGGAAGGGATCCGGCAGGCCCAGGCCGATCCTGGCGTGCCACCCGAACTGGCCAAGCTGGGTGTGAGCGCCAAGGACTGGGAAAAGCTCAAGGAGATTCTGCGCTCGGATGTGGGAGGGGCCGGTGCAGCCGGAGTGCCCGAAGATTACCGTGGACTGGTAAAACGCTATTTTCAGGAGGTGGCAAGGGGGGGAGAGTAGTGACTGGTGATCAGGGGTCCAAAATTCGGAATAGATTTATTGTGAGAGGAATGTTTGTCAGAGTGGTTAGCGGGGTGCTGCTTCTCTCTTGGAGCACGGTGGCCCAGGAGGTGCCCAGAACGGTCTTTTCGGAGTGGCAAAGCAAGGTGGATCCCTCGGTGGAGCGTGGCTTGCAGTTCCTTGCCCGGGCGCAGGAGCGCAACGGCAGTTTCCCGGAGAACTACGGAACTTCGACCGGCATTCCCTCGCTGGTGGGCATGGCCTTTCTCTCCAAGGGGCATATGCCCACGGAAGGCCCCTACGCCGGCAACATCAACCGCTGTATCGACTACGTCCTGAAGCATCAGGATCGCAGTGGTCTCTTTGTGGCCGGCCACGCTGGAAGCGGGCCGATGTATGCCCATAACATCAGCACCCTTTTCCTCTCCGAGGTCTCCGGGATGGTGGATCCGGAACGGCAAAAGGCCATCAAGGAGGCTCTCTCCCGCGCGCTTCACTTGATTCTCCGTGCCCAGCGCGTTCCCAAGTCCCCCCAGTACCAGGGAGGGTGGCGGTATCATCCCGGATCGCGGGACAGTGACACCTCTTGCAGCGGCTGGGCCCTCATGGCCCTGCGTTCGGCAAAACTGAACGGGGCCGCGGTTCCCGACCGCGCGATCAAGGATGCGGTCGAGTATCTCTACCGCCACTACGATGACCGTCTGGGCACATTTGGTTACTCCAACCGCACCAGTCACAAGGAGTCGCTCACCGGAATGGGGTTGCTTTGCCTGGAACTCTGCGGCGAGCACGGCAAACCCGCCACGATCAAGGCCGGTGATTTCGTCCTGCGTAACCACCGTCGGCTCTCCAATAACCAGTTCGAGTTCTACGGGAATTATTATTCGGCCCAGGGGATGTTCCAGCTGGGCGGCAAATACTGGGAAACCTACGCCGACTGGATGTACAAATCCTACCTTCCCAAGCAGCAGGAGGACGGATCCTGGTACAGCCGTGAGGCGGGCCGGGTTTATGGGACGGCCACCATGGTGCTGGCCTTCACGGTGCCCTATCGGCAGCTTCCGATCTACCAGCGGGACGAGACCGTAGACGAGGAGTGATTTCGGGCCTGACCATCACGAATGGCCGGAAGTAAGGTCTGACCGGGTCACCCGCCGGAGTTGGTCGGCACCTTTTCCTTTGACTGCTTCTTGTTGAGCTCCTTGATCACACGATCGGTGAGATCGGTGGCATGGCGAATGTAGATGAGGGTGGAGAGCTGGGAGCTGGTCTCGCCGCTCACTTCGAAGACGTGGTCGAAGCCCTCCTCTTCTGCGATCTTCTGCACGATCGTCCGGACATCGCCCAGCAACGTGCGAGTCGTCCTGACCATGTCCCTGTTGATGAGATTGCGCTGTTCCTGAAGGTATTGCTCGTGCTCGCGCCTGAGGGAGGTGCGCTCGTGGTTCTTCGTCACGTAGCGGCGGTAGTATTCCCGGCGCTGTTCCTCGGTGAAGGAGGGATTCTGTATCTGCGTCTTGAGGTCCTTGAGCTCCACATCGAGGAGTTTGATGGTCTCGCTGCGCGGGTCCTTCTGCAGGGTCTTGCGGGCCTCCTGCACCTTGGCTCGCGCCACGACCGTCAGATGGTAGGACTGGAAGGCCCTTGCCATGTCGAGGGTGGCGAATTCCGGTTTTCCGGCCCGGGTGTGGGGAGCCAGCAGGACCAGGGCGGCCGGGATGAAAGAACGAAGCCAGGGATGGAGCGGCATCATTTCGCTAGGGAAGATTGAAATTCTGAATATCATAATAAAAGGGGAGGAGAAGGCGAAAGTCAAAGGAGAATGCAGGGGTGCTCTTGGCTCTCGCGAGAGATCCCGGTAGAGTTCGCTCCGTGAAGGAACGGGTGATCATCGTCGGAGGGGGAGTCATCGGCATGTGCTGTGCCTACCATCTGTCCCGGGAGGGACGGGAGGTTCTGGTGCTGGAGCGGGAGGCGGAAGATGGGAATAATTGTTCGCGGGAGAATGCAGGGATGGTGGTTCCCAGCCACTTCACGCCCTTGGCCGCGCCCGGGGTGGTCACTCAGGGATTGAAGTGGCTGCTCGATGCGGAGAGTCCGTTTTATGTGCGTCCCCGCCTGAGCCTTGAGCTGGCCCGCTGGGGGATGGCCTTTATGTTACACGCCAATGCCAAGCACGTGACTGCCAGTGCGCAACTGCTGCGTGACCTCCAGCTTGCGAGCCGCGAATTATTCAAGGATCTGGCGGGAGAATTCGACTTCGGTCTGCAGCGGCGGGGCCTCCTCATACTGTGCGAGACCGAAGAGTTGCTGAAGGAGGAAGTGGAACTGGCGGCCAGGGCCGAGGAGTTGGATCTCCGGGTGGAGGTGTGCGATCCGGATCGGTTGGGGGAGCTCGATCCGGATGTCGGGATGAAGGCGCGGGGAGGAATCTGGTATGAACAGGACTGTCATCTTGATCCGGGGAGATTTCTTCAGGGATTGAAGGAGTCCGCGGTGAAAAAGGGGGCCCAGTTTCGCTACCATTGTGTGGTGCAGGAGGTTGGAGATGGGACTGTCCTGCTGGAGGGTGGAGAGGAGGTGGCCGGCGCAGAAGTGATTGTGGCAGGAGGAGCCTGGACCGACTCCATGGCCCGGTCGCTGAAGACCCGGATTCCCCTGCAGGGAGGGAAGGGCTACTCTCTGACCTTGAATAATCCGTCGACCCTGCCTCGACTCTGCTCCCTGCTGGGAGAGGCCCGGGTGGCCATCACTCCGATGGGAGGCTCTCTGAGGGTAGCGGGGACGATGGAGATCTGCGGGAATGACCTTTCAATCAACGAGCGGAGGGTGCAGGGAATCATCAAGGCGGCCTGTCGGATGTTTCCCGGATTGACTCCCGGTGAATTCGAGGGAGTGAAACGCTGGTCCGGATTGAGACCCTGTTCACCCGACGGCCTGCCCTACCTGGGGCGGGTGGAGGGAAGAGAAAAGGTGCTGGTGGCGGGCGGACACGCCATGCTGGGGCTCAGTATGGGGCCGATCACCGGGAAGCTGGTGGCCGAGCTGGTGGCTGGCCGGTCCCCAACGATTCCGGTGGATCAGCTGGCGGTGGATCGCTTTGCATGAACAGCTGGTGGACGATGTCTCTCCCGTATGACAGGTCTCGCAAGCGATCGACAGATTTGACTCCCCGCCGATCATCATTCAGATACCTTTCATGACCGGCATCCGAAAGTTGCGCGTGATTGACTCCCACACCGCGGGAGAGCCCACGCGGGTGGTGGTCGAGGGGGGTCCCGATCTTGGGGAGGGTTCGGTGGCGGAGAAGCGCGAACGCCTGGGCAGGGAGCACGACTGGGTGCGGACCGCCTGTGTCAACGAGCCGCGGGGTTACGATGCGATGGTGGGCGCAATCCTCTGCGAACCAAGCGAGCCGGATTGTGCCACGGGCGTGATCTTCTTCAACAATGTGGGATTGCTGCAGGGCTGTGTGCACGGGACTATCGGGGTGACAGTCACCCTCGCTCACCTTGGACGGCTCTCGCCCGGGGAGCATCGAATCGAAACTCCGGTGGGTGTGGTGGAAGTGCAACTGCACGATCACGGGCGCGTCTCGGTGGAGAACGTGGCAAGTTACCGCCATGCCAGGGAGGTGTCCGTGGAGGTGCCGGAGTGGGGCATGGTGACCGGCGAGGTGGCATGGGGAGGGAATTGGTTTTTCCTGATCAAGGACCAGGGTCCGAAGGTGTCACCTGAGAATATCGAGGCGCTCACCGATTTCACCTGGGCGGTGCGGCAGGTTCTGGTGAAGAACAAGATCACCGGCAGAGAGGGTGGTGAAATAGACCACATCGAAGTATTCGGTCCGCCGGATGATCCCGGGGTGGCAGACAGCAGGAATTTCGTTCTGTGCCCCGGCAGGGAGTATGACCGTTCGCCGTGCGGAACGGGTACGAGTGCGAAACTGGCCTGCCTGTATGCCGACGGGGACCTGGCGGTGGACCGGATCTGGCGGCAGGCCAGCATCCTTGGCACCGTGTTCGAAGGATCAGTGAGGCCGTTGGATAATGGCATGGTAATCCCGAGGATCAGCGGATCGGCCTGGGTCAACGCAGAGTCTACTCTGGTCGTTGATCCCCTGGATCCGTTCCGTTTTGGAGTGGGCGGGGCGTAAGTCGATGTCCTGTTTGTGAGCGCGAACTTGACGAATACCGGAAGGGCAGGTTCTATCCCCGGCCATGCCGCTGCAAGTAGACTGGACCGGGGTTTTCCCGGCCGTGCCCACGCAGTTCCACGAGGATTTCTCCCTCAACCTCCCGGGTACGCAGGAGCACATCGAGGCCCTGATCAAGGAAGGGGTTCACGGGTTGATCATGTTGGGAACGATCGGAGAGAACTGTTCCCTCTCGCTTGATGAGAAGGTGAAAGTCCTGGAAGCGGCGGTTGAGGTGGCTGACGGTCGAGTCCCGGTGCTCAATGGAGTGGCCGAGTTTACAACCCAGAATGCCTGTGACACCGCCCAGGCTGCCGAGGCGGCGGGAGTGAACGGACTCATGGTGATGCCCGGAATGGTCTACAACTCGGATGGGAGAGAGACAGTGCATCATTTCCGGTCGGTGGCCGCATCCACGGGCTTGCCGATCATGTGCTACAACAATCCGCCGGTTTACCGCGTCGATATCACGCCGGAGATGTTCAAGGAGATGGAGGA
>JAAZXD010000239.1 GCA_014240355.1 Roseibacillus sp.
GACCGCACCCATCCCAACCCCGTCCTCACCGCTATCAAGGACGCGATGGAGGTCCGCGAGGAGCTCCGGGAACACGTCGAAAATCTTCGCGAGCAGAAGCGGGTGCGTGAAGTTGACTTCGACCAAACCGGCGACAGTGAATTCGGGGACGAACTGAGCTAGGGTCCGGCACCTGCCGGCCGCCGAAAAACCGCCGGAAGGTCTTGCACTGACCAATGGAACGGGCATCCTCCCGCGGCCGAATTCCATGATGCGGGGTTAGCTCAGTTGGTAGAGCAACTCGTTTACACCGAGTGGGTCGGCGGTTCGAGTCCGTCACCCCGCACCATCCGGAACAAAGAGGCCGGGCTGCCCCTGCAGGTCTTTCCTGCTCCCCGGGCCTCCCGCGAAACGCCCCGGCCAATCGGATCTTGCGCTCCGCGGAGATCCTAATGAAATCAGACCGTGCCCCCGCATCTGCAGGCGTTCTGCGTCGGCAGCCCTGTATCCTGCAAAACAACCGATCTCCCAAACCATGCCGAACCGTCCCCTGAATCTGCTGCTTTTCCTCCCGGTCCTGGCCGCGGGCGCCCTCGCGACCAGCTTTACGCAGGCCGCCACCCCTAATTTCATCATTATCTTCGCCGACGACCAGGGCTATGGCGACCTGAGTTGTTTCGGATCGAAGACCATCAAGACCCCGCATATCGACCGGCTCGCCACCGAGGGCCGGAAATTCACGAGCTTCATGGTGGCATCGCCGGTGTGCACCCCGTCACGGGCGGCGCTCCTGACGGCGTGCTACCCAAAACGCGTGGGGATGCACCAGCACGTCCTTTTCCCGGCCTCCACGAAAGGCCTGCACCCGGAGGAGCACACCATCGCCGACCACCTCAAGTCACAGGACTATGCCACCGCCTGCTTCGGGAAATGGCACCTTGGACACCACCCGGAAGTCCTCCCGACCTCCAACGGCTTCGACACCTACTACGGGATTCCCTACTCGAATGACATGAACCACCCCGACAACAGGGGGCAACCCCGGGGGGGCTGGCAAGGCATGGACATCCTCTGGAACGACCCGGAGTCGACCCTCACCAAGTGGAAGACCCCCTTGTTCGAGGACGAGAAGATCGTCGAGTTGCCGGTCGACCAGCGCACTATTACCCGGCGCTGCACCCAGAAGGCCATCGATTTCGTCAAGGCCAACCGGGAAAAGCCCTTCTTTGTCTATCTGCCCCATTCCATGCCCCACATTCCCCTTTATGTCCCCGACGACGTCCGCGATCCCGATCCCAAGAACGCCTACATCAACACCATCGAGCACATTGACACCGAGGTGGGCCGCCTCCTTGACGTTCTCGACGAGCTGAAGCTCGCGGAGAAAACCTACGTCATCTATACCACCGACAATGGTCCCTGGCTCCAGTTCAGGCACCATGGAGGGTCTGCCGGTCCGCTTCGCGACGGCAAGGGCACGACCTTTGAGGGCGGCCAGCGGGTGCCTTGCGTCATGCGCGGCCCGGGCGTCCCGGCCGGGACGGTCTGCTCCGAGCTGACCGGCACCATCGATATCCTGCCCACCATCGCCGCGCTCACCGGCGCGCCCCTGCCCGCCGGGAAAAAGGTAGATGGGCTGGATGTCTCCAGCCTCTGGCTGGGCAAGGCCAAGGAGTCTCCCCGCAAGGAGTTTCTCCACTACACCTCCCGCGGTGACCTGCAGGGCATCCGCCAGGGGAGCTGGAAGCTGCTCGTTAAAAACCCGCGGGCCCGGAAGAACAAGAACGCTCCCGCAAATGCCGCCCAGGTCCTGCTCTTTGATCTCAGCAAGGACCTCGGCGAGCAAAATAATCTGGCCGGGCAACACCCCGACGTCGTGAAAAAACTCCGCCAGCGCATGGAGGCGCTGGACAAGGAAATCACCAGCAATGCCCGCGCCCCCTGGACCAAGGGCTGAGGTGCGGCGGGAGAATTCCCCCCGAGTTTCTTGCCAGATCCTCTTCCAGCCTCCGTAATGCTCAGCCGCCGGACGCAGCGTTTCGCCCCCCTTCGCTTGTTCTCCTTTTTCCCTTCTGAAGAACCGAGACCTCAACTACACCTTCCTCAATGAAATCAAGGCTCCTCCCCTACGCGGTGCTCCTCAGCGCCGCCCTCCCGCTTCAAGCCCAGAACCCGCCCAAGGGATTCGAAAAGGTCGACCAGGAAATCGTCATTTCGACTCTCCAGGCGGCCATGAAATATGACGTCCGCTCCTTCAGCGTCAAACCGAACGCCAAGGTCAAGCTGACCTTCAAGAACCCCGACGACCTGCCGCACAACCTCATCATCTGCACGCCGGGCAAGTCCAAGGGCGGCGACAAGGGCAAGGAAGTCATCGCTGCGGTCCTGAAACTCGGGGAGAAGGGCGTGGAGCAGAACTGGGAGCCCAAGGGCCACCCTCGCATCCTGCACAGCTCGGGCATGGTGCAGCCAAAGAAGGAATCCGTGATCTGGTTCAAGGCTCCGAAAAAGGAGGGCAACTACCCCTACATCTGCAGCTTCCCCGGCCACTTCGAGCTGATGAATGGAATGATGGCGGTTTCCAAGCGGGCCAACCCGGTGACCAACCTGACTTACAAGTTCTACCACGGCAGCTGGACTGCCCTGCCCGATTTCTCGAAGCTCGAGCCCAAGAAAACCGGAACGCTGGCCAGTGGGCTCTTCGAGCTCGGCCCCCGTGACCGGGGCGACGGTTTTGGGTTCGTCTTTACCGGTGAGATCGAATGCCCGAAGGACGGGGTTTATACCTTCGAAACCGCCTCCGACGATGGCTCGCGCCTCTACATCGACGATAAGGTGGTAGTCAATAATGACGGGGTGCATGCGCACAAGGGGGCCCAGGGAAAGGCCAAGCTCAAGGCCGGCAAGCGCAAGATCGAGGTCCACTACTTCGAAGGGGGCGGAGAGGAGAGCCTCTACGTGGGCTGGTCGGGTCCTGGCTTCAAGAAACAGTCCCTTACAAAGGGAGCTTCTGCAGGTGGAGGGGGAGGCCCGAGCGGAATGCTGATCGCTGCCGAGGAGGGTGAAGCCGCCATCTACCGCAATTTCATCGCTGATGCCGGTCCCCGTGCCATCGGGGTTGGCTATTCCGAGGGCATCAATCTCACTTTCGATGCCAACAACATGCGTTTCGCCCAGATCTGGCAGGGCGCCTTCATGGACGGGGCCCGCCACTGGAACGGCCGGGGACAGGGCTTCCAGCCCCCCGCTGGCGAGGCGGTTATCAAGCTGCCCGCCGGAACCGCATTCGCCACCTTGGAATCAGCCACCTCCGCCTGGCCCAAGGCCGAAACCCGTACCACGGAGCTGCGCTTCCGGGGTTACCAGCTCGACAAGCAGCAGCACCCTACCTTTCGGTATGAACGCGGTGACGTCTCCATTGAGGACACCCCCGCCCCGGTAACGGGCGAGGAAAGCAGCCACCTGAAGCGTGCCCTCAGGCTCTCCAGCAAGGCGGCCCCGGGCAACCTCTACTTCCGTGCCGCCTCCGGCAATATCGCGGCCGAGGGGGGAGGATTCCTCGTTAATGACGAGCTCATCATCACCATCACCGGGGGCAAGGCAGGCATCCAGGATGGGGAGCTGCGCGTGCCCATCGAATTCAAGAACGGCACCGCTCAACTTGGAATCACCTACCAATGGGCCGAGTAGCCGCCATTTCCGAGATCACAACTTACCAAGGAACATATTTTCATGAAATCAACGATCACTCTCCCAGGAGCCACTATCAGACGCCTCTCTCTCATGGCCCTGCTGGCCGTTACCTCGCTCGCCGCCGCCGCCCCCACGATGGAGGACTTCTACAAGCGCGAGGAAATCCCGCTCCCTGAGGGAGAAGTCATGGAGGGGGCCTCCATCGCCATTATTGACGACAAGAAAGTCGCCCTCGCAAGCCGGCGCGGAGACGTGTGGATCTGTGACGGGGCCTTCGGGGACGATCTCAGCAAAGTCACCTGGACCAAGTTCGCCAGCGGCCTGCATGAACCCCTCGGGATGTCCTACAAGGATGGCTGGTTCACCTTCACCCAGCGCCCGGATGTCTCCCGGATGCGGGACAGCGACGGCGACGGCCGCGCCGACCAGTTCGTCACCGTCGCAGCCCCGTGGGGCATCAACGGCGACTATCACGAGTATGCTTTCGGAACCCCTCCCGACAAGGAGGGCAACGTCTGGGTGGTCCTCTGCCTGACCGGGTCCTTCAACGCCAATTCTCCCTGGCGCGGGTGGTGCTTCCGTGTCACCCCCGATGGCAAGTCGATCCCCACCTGCTCCGGAATCCGCTCCCCGGGAGGGATCGGGTTCAACATGGAGGGTGACGTCTTCTACTGTGACAACCAGGGAACCTGGAACGGTTCCTCCTCCCTCAAGCATCTCAAGCCGGGTGGTTTCGTGGGTAATCCCAATGGAAACAAGTTCTGGGAGCAGGCCCCCAACATGGGCCCCAAGCCTGCGGATCCAAAAAGTGGCTCGCGGATCGAAGTCGAGCGCAAGCGGATCCCCCAGCTCGTTCCCACCGCGGTCTGGCTTCCCCACGGCAAGCTCGGCCAATCGCCCACCGGCATCATCCCGGATGACACCAAGGGCGCCTTTGGACCGTTCGCCGGCCAGGTCCTCGTCGGGGAGCAGACCCACTCGCAGGTGCAGCGGGTCTTCCTGGAGAAGATCAACGGCGTCTACCAGGGCGCGGCCTTCCCCTTTCTCGGAGGCTACCGCTCAGGCATCGTGCCCCTCCGACTTGCAGAGGATGGGTCCCTCTTCGTGGGCACCACCAACCGCGGGTGGGGCGCACGCGGCGGACTCCCCTTCAGCTTTGAGCGCACCCGTTGGACCGGCAAGGTCCCCTTCGAGATCCACGAGATGCGTATCACCAGGGATGGCTTCGAGTTGACCTTCACCGGGGAAATCGATCCCAAGACTGCAGGCGACAAAGCCAGCTACTCGATGAACTCCTGGACCTACGTCTATCAGAGCGGCTACGGCAGCCCGGAGGTGGACAAGACCGCCCAGACCATTGAGTCCGTCACCGTGGGCGTCGACAGGAAGTCCGTTCGCCTGAAAGTGGCCAACCGCCAGGCTGGCCACTGCCACCACCTCAAGTCTCCCGGGGTCCGCA
>JAAZXD010000023.1 GCA_014240355.1 Roseibacillus sp.
TCCCGGAGCCTTCCAGCAGCCTTCTTATTGGCCTCGCTGGGCTGTCGCTCCTGATTCGCCGCAGGCGCTAAGGCGCGAAGGTTCTCAGAACCAGATACTAGTCGTTTTTTACCTGCCGGTCGAAAGACCGGCAGGTTTTTTTTGCAGGGGCGGCACCGGGAGAATCCGGTCCGGGCCTCAGGAGGCAGGACGTTCTTGCCCATCAATGAAACCTGCTGTTCCCTAGCTCGCGCACCGGCGTCATTGCCTCCATAGCATGAGAGCACCAATCCTCCTCCTCAACGTCCTGCTGATCCTCCCGCTTCTTGGCGAGAATCTGGTCGTAACGAATCTGACCTGTGAGCACCGGGTGAACCCAACCGGTCTGCACGCGGAGGTCCCCCGCTTGAGCTGGCTTTTCAGGACGGAGGGGAAAGGGAAATCCCAGCAGGCCTACCGTATCCTGGCAGCCAGCTCCGAGGCCACCCTGGCCCGCCATGAGGGCGACTTGTGGGATACGGGTAAGACAAGGAGTTCCAGCAACTACCTCATTTTCTATAAGGGGGAAAAGCCCCTCCAGTCCGGGCAGCGGGTCTTCTGGAAGATTCAGGTCTGGGACGAGAAGGATGTCGCCTCCCCCTGGAGCGAGAGCGGTCATTTCACGATGGGCCTTCTTGGCGCCGGGAACTGGAAGGCCAAGTGGATTGCCTTCAAGGATGGACAACCTCTGCATCGAAATCCCCTTCAGCTCCACCTTCCTCCGCCCCGTTACTATCGGAAGACCTTTGCGGCGGAGAAGAAGATCGTGCGCGCCCAGGTTCATGTAAGCGCATTGGGAATCTTCGAGCTCCAACTTAACGGGAAAAAGGTAGGGGATGGCTATCTGGCGCCCGGGTGGAGCGACTATTCTCAGCGCACCTACTATCACAGCTACGATGTCACCTCGCAGATACGGGAGGGAGAAAACTGTCTCGGTGCGATTGTGGCGGACGGCTGGTATGCCGGCTACGTCGGATCGGGAAAGCGGAAGAAGTTTGGTCCTTTCGGAACCGGGCGCAACATCTATGGCAAGACGCCGGCCCTTCTGGCGCAGCTCCACCTTGAGTTCGCCGACGGGACCGGAAGCATCGTGACCAGTGACCTGACCTGGAAAGTGACCACCGGGCCGGAGTTTGAGGCGGATCTGCTCATGGGTGAGGGCTACGACGCCAACAAAGAACTCAAGGGCTGGTCGGCGCCCGGCTACGATGATCAGGCTTGGGAACAGGCGATAGAGGCCTCCTCCAGCAAGCCGGTGAAGACTCCTTTCCAGGATCGCACCGGACGGCGGACGGCAGAAATCGGCTTCGTGAAACCACGGACCCTGGAAGGCTACCCGGCACCGCCTGTCCGGGTGGTCGAGAAGAGAAAGCCCGTCACGGTCACCGCCACGAAATCCCGGCCCGGGTGCTATCTCTTTGATTTCGGCCAGAACTTCACCGGTAATGTCCGGCTGCAGATCAAGGGCATGGAGAAGGGCCGGAAGATCACCCTTCGCTATGGGGTGGAGGCCGGTGATCTTTCCCTGAATCGTCAACGGGATGCCACCGCCACCGACACCTACGTGTGCAAGGGTGCTACTGCCGAGAGCTGGACCCCGCGTTTTACGATTCACACCTTCCGTTTTGCCGAGGTGGAGGGACTCCCCGGAAAGCCTGGGCCGGATCTTCTCCAGGGACTGGTCATCCACAGCGACACGCCTCTTACCAGCAGTTTTGAATGCAGTGACGAGCGGGTGAACCGGATTTTCCGGAACTGTGTCTGGACCCAACGTGCCAACTGGATCGACCTTCCCGCGAGCTCCGAGCTGGTTAACGAGCGCATGGGAGACCTGGGAGCGGTCCAGCTCTTTGCGAAATCCGCCTGTTATCACACGGACAACGCAGCCTTCCTGCGGAAGTGGTTCAGGGAATTACAGGGAGCCCGGGACAGGCAGGGCTACTACCGCAGGCATGCCCCCTTCCCTTTTGCTGAGGATCGGCTCTCTTACGGGGCAGGGTTTTCTGATGCCGGGATCCTGGCGGTTTTTGATCATTGGTGGATGTATGGCGATGAAGAGGTGGTGAAAGAGAACTGGACGGCGATGAAAAAATATCTCCAGGCCCGCCAGGATGCGCATCGCATGGGACGCGGGAGAGTGTTTGGAACGAGTCGAGGTGATCGTCTGAACCTCAACGACCCCACTCCTTCAAGGTTCATTGACCTGGCCATGCTCGCCCTCGATTTCCGGCTCATGGCGGAAATGTCCCGCGTGGCGGGCAATCCCATCAATCATCTGACCTATAACAGGACCTTCGTCGAACTGCAGGCAGAGTTCCGGAAGAATTTTGTGAATGAGGATGGAAGCCTGAAGGTGAAATCCCAGACCGCTCAGGTAATGGCGCTGCGCTTCGGATTGCTGACCGACGCGTCAAAGACCAAGGTTATTGAAAACCTCCTTGCCCTTCTGGCTGCAAAGGAAGGCCCTGCCAGCAGCGGCATGACGAGCGGGGCCCTCGGAACGAGATCTCTCCTGCCGGTGCTGACCTGGACCGGCAACCACAAGGTCGCTCTCAGGCTCCTGCAAACCCCAAAGTATCCCTCCTGGGGTTACGGGATCGACCAGGGGGCAACAACGTTGCGGAGCACCTGGGGGCCAACCGGGAAAAAACGCCGGGCCCAGGATCCCGGACTGGATCAGAGCTTTGGTGCGGTGAGCGGGTGGCTGATGTCCAAGGTGGCCGGGATTGATACGACCATTCCCGGATTCCAACGGATTCGCCTGGAGCCCTGGATTCCGGAGCGACAGGCCGGGGCCGCTTCCATTACCTGGGTCAAGGCTCATTACAGCTCCTGTCGCGGGCCCATCGACGTTCACTGGAAACGCCGGGAGGATGGCAGTCTCCTCTACGAGTGTGACATTCCTGTCCAGACCACGGCTACCGTCCGGCTTCCAGCGGGCCCCGAGGCCAGCGTTCGCATCGACGGCAAGGCTCCCGGAGAAGACCACCGGTTTGAGGGCGGATTCGTCCAGAGGGAAAAGAAGGGACGCATTACTCTCAACCTGGTCAAATCCGGGGCATACCGGATTGAAGTGAAGTAGGGATTGCTTCAGGGCCGTGAAGGGAGGGTCACATGGGACCTGTAACCGCTTATATCCGTGTGTTGCATCTATCGGCGCTGAGTGACGCTGTCCATGACTCAGGCAGGGCGTATCTCCGGGACAGCTTGCGGAAGGGACTCACGACGCGCTCATAGTTAAGAATGTTACAATATCGTCACATTCCCGATTTGTGCTTAGCATATCTTAACGTGCCAACTAAGTTAGCGCCGCGTTAGCGATTGAGCATGATGAAGAAGAATAAGCGAATAGCGATGACCGTGGTTGGGCTGACAGCTGCCGGGGGAGCAGTGCTGGCTGGAGACAACAATCCCCAGGACAACGGTGGCGGAGATTGGTGCCGACTTCTTACCGAGGATTTGGGTGCCCCGCTCTACTTGAATGATGACGCCATGCTGATCCAGGCCATGAAGATTTTCGGCCGGGCCCAGGTGCAATTCGCCTCCACCGATGTGGATGGGGTCGGTGGTGTTGACGACTCCGAGACCTTCGACGAGGTGCGGCGCCTGCGCCTGGGTGCCCAGTTGCAGGTCTTGAAGCACTTCAAGGTCAAGGCGAATGCCAATTTCATCAAGGACAGCAGACCTAAAGGAGGATCCCGCGATTATGGGTATCATAGCCTGGATGTTGCCCTGGTCTCCTTTGATGCGGGGGCTCTGCTCGGGGCAGGTGCTCTCGACGGAGTCAATGTCAGCGTAGGCCGCCACAAGGTGACCATGAGTCATGAGGTTCATACGTCCTCGAAAAAGATCAAGACCGTCGAGCGCTCTGCGGTCGCTAACAAGGTTTATCCCAGTCGCCTGACAGGGATCACGGCTAAGAAGGCCAAGGGAAACTTCACGGGAATATTCGGGGTGTTCAGCACGGAGGCCACCCCGGAGCTTGCCCGCGATACCGGAGGCCTCGCCTTGTATGCCAGTGGTGCACTTGAACTCGGCAACGGGGACAAACTGATCGCTGATTTCCTGCACAACGATGCCTACGGCACCGCGGACAACGAAGTTGGCCTTTATGACTGGGCCCTTGCCCTGGCCTACCTGACCGAGCGGAATGGCTGGGACCTCCTCCTTCAGGGAACGATCGGGGATAACGGTGATGACGGAACAGGCGAGCGAGGCGGTGATTTCTGGGGATTTGTTGCGATGGCATCCCGCGACCTGATCGCGGACAAGCTTGAGGCGGTAGTGCGCTACTCCTATCAGGGATCCGACGAAGCGAAGGGAATCGCAACGAACTCCCGTTATCTTCGCCGCAAACATGATGCTGACGTCAACGGAGGGCGCGGGGACGCGCACCATAGCCTCTATGCAGGTTTGAACTACTTCGTCTGCGGCCACAATGCCAAGATCATGAGCGGCGTGGAATGGGAACGCCTCGATACGGCGGGAGGCGATGTGGACGCCCTCACCCTGTGGTTGGCATTCCGGAGCTACTTCTAGGATTCGCGGACCGATTTGCGGATTTAGTCAGATCCGTTCTCGTAACAAATGGTCCCTCTTCAGAGGGGCCATTTCATCATGGCCAGCACTCCAGATTATCAGTTGCCGGGAACCTCGGCGCCGGGAATGTCACAGCAGAGAACTTGCGCATTTGCCGCTAGCGCTTCACGTCGCAATCAAGCGGTCCGGCACCCCGTGGATTCGGCGGCATGCCAATAAGGAAGAGATCCCGAAAGTGCCTGGGAGAAGAATTATCCGTAATGGACCTCATGGAGGCTCAGACCATCGGGCGGAGCACAAAGCGGGGACTTGCCCCGGGGAAGATTGGGTGACTGGTCGATCAGGGCCGCGAGGTCGTCGAGTCTGAAGGATCCCTGGGCGGTCCGGACAGCTGCTCCGGTCAGGAGGCGGACCATCTTGTAGAGGAATCCTTCGCCGGTGAAGCTGAGGAGGTAGCCTTGCGGGAGCGGCGCGAGGGAAGTCTCACGGAGAGTCCGCTGGAAGTCGGTTTCTGCCGTTTCGTTGCCCCGGTTGGCGGCAAAGGCCCGAAAATCGTGGCGACCACGGAAGAGGGCGAGGGAGTCCTCAAGGGTGGCGGGATCGAGTTGGCGCGGGAGATGCCAGACCCGGCCAGCCTGGAAAGGGGGCAGGATGGGAGCGGTGCTGAGTTCGTAGTGGTAGGTCTTGGAGAGAGCCGAAAAGCGCGCGTGAAAGGCATCCGGCACTTCCTCGCACTCCAAAACCCGGATAGTGGCTGGCAGCTTGGTATTAAGGGCGGCCACCCAGTTGACCGGATTCATGGTGAGTTCATCAGGAGGGTTAAAGTGAGCGACCTGGCCAGCGGCATGCACCCCTGAGTCGGTTCGTCCCGAGCCATGGATGCGCAAGGGCTCCTTGGCGATTTCGGTCAGGGCGGTTTCCAAGCGTTCCTGGATGGTATCGGTATGGGGTTGAAGCTGCCAGCCGCCGAACGGGTATCCGTCGTAGGCAATGGTCAGTTTAAGGCGCACACACAGTTCTTCGCTAAATTCCCTTCGATTGGGAAGGCCACACTTCGGCCGGAGGAAGGTTCACGAATATTGGCAGGCTTGAGGGACCGAATGTCCTCCAAGTGTAGAGGAGGCCAGCGAAAGCAAGCGCGGAAACCGTGGGGGAGCCGCCCAAAAAAAGAGGCAGCCCACTGTCGGGCCGCCTCTGATTAAATTTTCTGGAACTACTATCGGTCTGCGGGAATCAGGCGTCGTCGCCTTCGCCTTCGTCACCGTCGTCATCTTCCGGCTTGCCACCGCCTCGGCGATGGTGGTGGGGACGATGGCGGGGGCCGTGGTGGCGGGGTCGGCGTCCATGATGACGCAGGCGGGAGCCAAATTCCTCAAGAGTGACAGCGCCGTCTTCGTCATCATCCAGGCGGGCAAAGATGCCAGCCACGCGCTCGGAATCCGCACCTTCAAAGGGAGCCAGGGCAGCGAATTCGTCAAGATCAAGACTGCCGTCTTCACCCGCGATCTCGGCAAATTTTTCCTCTCGCTTGGCTTGGAGGGCAGCGCGCCGGGCGTCTCTGGCGGCTTCCTTTTCTTCGTCGGAGAGTTCGCCGTCGCCGTCAGTATCGAATTCCGCAATGTGCTCGGCACGGCGTTCGCTACGCGCGGCACGGCGGGCTTCCTTGGCCGCCTGGCGTTCTTCTTCGTCAATCACGCCGTCCTCGTTGAGGTCAAACTGTTCAAGAATTTCGGGGAGTTTGCCGTCACCGAAGGTGCGATGTCCGGCGATGGTGGTTGCGATCCCTATGCCCAGGGCAATTGCGAGGATCGGGAGGTATTTGATCTTCATGGTTCTTTTTGTGCTTGAGGTTTCAGTGAGACGGGGCCTGCTGCCGTGTCTTTCAAGGGGATAGACGGGAGTGGCGGAGGGATGGTTACATTTTGTCAGGGATTTTGCCAGGGTTTTGGAGAATTGCCGCTGGCAGATAACCCGTTTCGGGGTTGGAGCCAGGACGAGAGAGGGCCCTTTTAGGGGATTTGGAGAGGCTCCTTCCGTTCTTATTCGGCCCGGGTTTGGCGGACGCGATAATAGCGCCCTCCTGCCTGCAGGACGGTAGTATCGGTGAAGATGAATGGCTGAAGGGCAGGAGGTGAAGTGAAGGTCGAGGACGGGAGGTCGCCCTGCCAGTTCAGGAGGTCATCGGAGTATTCCACGGCGTAGTTGAACCCGGGAGTGGCCTGCCAGGAAATCCGGATATCACCTCTCGCATCGTGGCCAATGGAGTCAATCACAACTGGCGGGGGCGGGTCTTCCACTGTTTCAATGCGCAGATCGGAGAGCAGGAGGAAGTTGTCACCGTATCTGCCGGGAGAGCCCTCGTCGATCTGCCACTCGATAGCAATGAATCCGAAGTAGAGCGCTTGATTGGTGCCATTGAAGGCCACGTCGATAAAGAGCGGAAGGCTGTCGATCTCCGCAGTCCAGTGGTTGGATTCGAAGTCGATGATCCCGGTCAGTTCATGGAGTTCGCCCTGGATAAAATCCAGGCCGGTGTCTATTTCCTCGTAGCCTGACGACTGGGGGCTGCCATTGCGGTACCAGAAGCCGTAGTCGGTGTCGGTATTGGAGATGCGGATGGCGGCCAGGGGCGCGCCCTGGTTGTTGTAGAAGGTGATGAAGAAATCGTCGCGCCGGTAGTTGGTGAAGTCGGTGGAGTCCTCAATCCCGAAGAGGAGGTTGAAGGACACGAGGGGCGTGCCGGTCGCGTTGGGGTCGTAGTTGATCGATTTGGCCACCGTAGTGAGGGCGCGGTTGGGCCTGTTGAAGCCCAGAGTGGCAGTGTTTCCCAGGGCCCCTCCCACGAGGTCGGCTACGATGGCTTGGGCTCCGCTGGTATTGTCGCTGGCCTGCCATCCATCAAAGTCATCCCATTTGTTATCACCTTCGGGAAACTCGTCGAAATCGGTGAAGTAAAGCAGTTCGGCCCGTGCAATTTCGAGCACGGAGAGCAGCAGGAGGGATAACAAAATGGAGACGGGTCTTGCCATGGGGGCGGAAGGAACCGGTCCTTGTTCAAGAAAAAGAGGCAACCCGTGGTTCAGGTTGCCTCCTCGCGATGGGGATGGGAAAGAACCGAAAAGATTTACCCCCTGCCGCCAAAGCGGGGCGGCGTGCGCGGATCCGGAGCTTCATCATTATCGTCATCGTTGTCGTCGGGGCGCTCAGGTGGCCCGGGCAGGTTGTTGGGTGGCTCGGGACGGGTGGGTGGCTCGGGACGGGTGGGCGGCTCGGGACGGGTGGGCGGCTGCGGCGGACGATGTCCACCCGGCTTACGGCCATGACGAAGGCGAGCGGTGAATTCTTCAAGGTCAACGCATTCGTCGTCATCAGAATCCAGTCGGTCAAAGATGGCGGCCAAGCGTTCCGGATCTCTGCCTTCGAGCGGGGGAAGGGCGGCAAATTCGTCGGAGTCAAGGCATCCGTCATCACCTGCAATTTCAGCAAATTTTTCCTCGCGCTTGGCTTCAAGGGCGGCCCGGCGGGCTTCGCGGGCGCCTTCCCTCTCTTCGTCGGAGAGTTCGCCATTGGCATCTGTGTCAAATTCCGCGATGTGTGCAGCGCGGCGTTCAGCCCGGGCAGCCCGGCGGGCTTCGCGGGCGGCCTGACGCTCCTCTTCGTCGATCTGTCCGTCGTCGTTGAGGTCGAACTGTTCGAGGATTTCGGGAAGATTCCCGTCACCAAAGGTTCGCTCACGTCCGGCACTGGCGAAACCGATGCCGACAGCGATGGTTATCAGAGGGAGGTATTTCATCTTCATTTTATTGGGGCCTTTCGGGAAAGGTTCTCTGGTTAAGGGGATCGACGAGCTTGGAGGTACAATGGTTACACCCAAAGTCGATTTTATTCGTTCAAGAGGTCGAAGAGGTTCACGCCCTGCTGTGGCTCGGGCCCGGGGTGGGGCTCGGCAACGGCTTCCTGCTCGGGGGGAGCCTGACCGGCGGCCACGGGTCCGTTGTTGCTGGCAACAGAGGCATCGAAATCGTCCTCCAGCTGGGCAACGATTTCCTCCCACCAGGCCTGATCGTCGAGTTTCTGCTGAAGGAAGTCTTCCTGCTGGTCGGGATCGAGGGAGTCGTGGATGGCCTCATCGGGAGACTTCTCGTTGGCGGCAAGCTCCTCAGAGGGAAGGGAGGCTCCCGCAGGGTAGGTGATGACCATCGCCGGGTGATAGCCCGTAGTGGCCCGGAGCAGTTGTGGGAAGACCTTGTGCTGCTGTATCGAGGAGAGGTCCAGCCGCTCGGTCATCTTCCCAAGCCGGGAGAGGACATCTTGCTGAACCCATGGGACGCGTTTGGCGATGTCCTGGCGTTGCGCCGGGGGCAGGTCCCGGGTGGCCGGGCCGTTGTCCATGACCACCTCGAGTTCGTTCACGGCGGGGAGCTTTTCACGTGGCGATCTGACCGGATTGCGACGGCCGACGGGGGCAGTGGAGGAACCCCGGGGCGAGGCGGTTCCGATGCGGAGGGCCGGGGAAGTCGCGTCGTTTTGCGGCCGTTCAGCCGATGCACCCTCGGGATCGTTCCGGAAGGTGATGGTCAAGGCAAGGGTGACAGCCAGCAGAAGGAGGGCGACACCGAATATGAGGTTACCGAATCTCATGCGCTTAGGGGACTGATCTTCACCTGAATGGAACCTCCATGTCGAGATCTGGTTGCGTTAAGTATTTGTGAAGGAGCTGATGAAAACAGGCGGAAAAATGGGAAGCTCTCTACCCTCCCGGCCCTGGGGGGGATTAACCGAGTGGGCAGAAAGCCTCCATATAAGGGCTGACGAGGACGATTTGCTTATGGTTACACCTAGAGAGGTGAACGAAGTGAATTCATTCCATTTCTCCCTCAATTGGGGGAGGATCCCGGAAGCTTGGTTTGCTGTTCCGGGGTGAGATGTTGCTTCAGACGCTGGTGGAGGGCCTGGAATTCCCTGCGACCGGATTGCCGGGCGGTTCTGATTCGCTTGGCGGTCTCGGAGACCTCGCGCCGGATGGATTGCCGTTGTTCCGGGGTCAGTTCGCCAATGGCCCCCTCAATGGTCTGGAATGTGGAGCGTTCCCAGGACTCCCAATCGACGATGGGGGCTGGCTGGGAGGAGGGAGCGGGTGGGGGAGGTTGATTGCCTTGCCCCTTGCGTTCGCCCAACAGGAATCCGATCCCGTAGCCACAGAGGAAGATGGCGATAAGGGCCAAGACAATGTTCAGGTAGTCTTTGAAGGTTGGCTTCATTGTTCGGGGTCGGGAGGTTGAGGAAGAGTTTGGGACGGCGCCGGGGTGGGAGCCCGGGCGGGTGGATTTGATTTCATGACAAAGTAGAAGATGAGGTAGAGCGCAATTGCAAGAAGGGCCGCCAACAGCGACCAGCGGCGCCAGAGCACGGTTGTTGCAAACTTCCATAGTCCTTCCCGCATTGTGATCACCCCGGAGACGAAGGCGGAGGGAGCCTTTTGCTCCCGGGCATCGTCTGTGGTGGCCCCTGCGTCCCTGGCGGCATCGACCAGGCGGTTCCAGTGGTTGTCTTCGTTAGGATCGGACATGGTTTGGAGTTTGGTGGAGTTGGGTGGAGTTCAGCGGTCGCCCTCCTCCCGCTCGTGGCTGGTTTCCAGGCGTTGGAGCTGTTCGGCCAGTTTTCGGCGGGCCCGCATGGCGGTGACTTTCACCTTACTGGCGCCCCACCCGGTGAGCTCAGAAATCTCCCGGACAGAGTGTTCCTCCAGATCGAGGAGGCGGATCACGATTTGTTCCCGGGGGTTGAGGGTGGCGATCAGTTTGTCGAGGAGACCCGAAAAGAGCTCCCGGTGGGTGTCGGAAATTCCGGGGGTGTTGGCCGGGCGGCTCTTCTCGATGATCTCGACTTCGGCCTCAGTGAGATCCGAATACGCCACCAGGGGCCGGGCACGGTGTTTGCGCAACCAGTCGTAGCAGGTGGTCACCGCGATGCGGGAAACCCAGTGCTCGAAGGGTTGCGGCCCTTTGTACTGGTCGATCTTGAGGAAAATCTTGAGGAAGACTTCCTGGGAGACGTCGTCGTGATCAGCCTGTCTCCGCAGGTGGTTGCGGACATTGGCCCGCACGGTGGGATAGAGGATTTCCACCAGGGCCCGGTTGGCCGATTCGTCACCTGCCCTGACGCGCTCGAGGAGCTCGTTGGTGATCGCTGGAGACGGCTCTTCCATGCGGTGGCGGGACAGGTGGCAAGGGGAACGGTCAGAACACAGTTCGGCAAGGGGCAAATGGGGAGGAGGATTTTTCAGATCTTACGGTTGGGCTTGCAGGGCTGCGCCCGAGAAACCCGGTGCTCCGGAAAATCGTGACAGCAGGGCCGCTGGACGGGTGTTTTTTCGGCCACCTTCCGGAAAGGCGAAATCCCTCCCTTTTGAACAAATGAGGAACTGGCGGAGATCTGGCTGCGGATTGAACTGGAACAGGAGCAGGAAATCTGGAGTCTGAGACTTGAATTTCCGATGAAGCGGTTCACTTCCGTCGCCCTATTGAACGTGCTGACTCTGGCCCCTCTCCCGGCTCAGCGCACGGCTACCCCGGGAGAGAAGATCAAGGTGCCGGAGGGCTTTGCGGTCGAGCTCCTTTACTCGGTCCCTCGGGACCAGCAGGGATCGTGGGTTGCCATGTGTCAGGACGACAAGGGGCGCTTCATTGTGAGCGATCAGTACGGCAGCCTCTACCGCTTCCCCGCTCCTCCGGCCAACAAGGCCCTCGACCCGGCCACCATTGAGACCATCGATCTTCCCATTGGGCACGCCCAGGGGCTCTGCCATGCCTTTGGCAGCCTTTATGTGGTGGTTAACTCGCGCAGCAGCAGGACCGGTTCGGGCGTCTTCCGTCTCCTCGATACAGACGATGATGACAAGTTCGACAAGGTAGTGAGCATCAAGGAGCTGGATGCCCCCGGTGGTGAGCATGGTCCGCACGCCATTCTTCCCACCCCCGATGGCAGGAGCCTCATGGTGGTGCTGGGAAACCAGACCCAGTTGCCCAGGGACTACACCCATTCCCGGGTACCGGAACTCTGGGGCGAAGACCAGCTCCTGCCCCCCATGGAGCACTTCATGAAGGGGGCGAGGGCCCCGGTCGGCCACATCGCGCAGATTGATCCCGAAGGCGAGAGCTGGGAGATCATCGCGACCGGCTTCCGCAATCAGTATGATGCCGCCTTTAACCGCGAGGGAGAACTCTTTACCTATGACGCGGACATGGAGGGGGATCTGAATACCCCCTGGTACAGGCCCACCCGCATCAACCATGTCATCAGCGGGGCTGACTTTGGCTGGCGAACAGGATCAGCCAAGTTCCCCGAACACTACCGCGATACCTTTGGTGCGGCGGTTGATATCGGGCCGGGATCACCCACCGGCGTGTGTTTCGGCTATGGAGCGAAGTTCCCGCGAAAGTACCAGGAGGCCCTCTTTGCCTGCGACTGGTCTTACGGAAAGCTCTATGCCGTGCACCTCAGTGAGAAGGGATCGACCTATGGCGGTAGCTTCGAGGAATTTGCCAGTGCGACCCCTCTTCCTCTCACTGACATCCTGATCAACCCCAGGGACCGGGCCATGTATTTCACCATCGGAGGGCGACGGGTGCAGTCCGGACTCTATCGCGTCACCTATCGTGGGAAGGAAGGCGTTGGTTTGCCCAAGCAATCCACTCTCCCTCGGCACTCTCCCAGGGCGAGTCGTCAGAAAATGGAATTGCTCCTGCGCAAGGGTGCCAGGCTGCAGACACCGGAGGATCTCGCCAGGCTTTGGACCAATATCGCGGACGGAAGCGACCGTGGCTTGCGGCATGCCGCGCGTGCGGTGCTCGAGAAGCATCCGGTGGAACTGTGGAAGGCTTTTGTCCTCGGGGAGGAGGACATCAACCGTGCGGCGCTTGGGCTGATCGCTCTGGCCCGCGCCGACGGATTGCGCTCGGGAGGAGAAGTGATTGGCAAGGTGCTCGAGTTCGATTACCTGAAAATCGGAGGGAAGCAGGACCGACTCAACCTCCTGCGCGCTCTTATCCTGGCCCTGGCACGGGGGGGAACCCCGCAGGGGGAGATCGGGGGCCGGCTCCTCGTGTGGCTTGATGGGATTTACCCCGCTGCTTCGCCAGGGGAAAATCGTGAGCTAACTGTGCTGCTGGCCTTCCTGGGGGCTCCCTCCGTTGTGCCCAAGGCCATTGCACTTCTTGAGAATTCGACCAGCCAGGAAGAGCAGATCACCTACGCCATGAATCTCCGGTTTATGAAGGAGGGATGGACCCCGGCCCTCCGAGTGAAGTATTTCCGGTGGCTCGCCCGGGCTGATAATTACCACGGGGGACCCCGTTTCAGGGCCTACCTCGCAGATATCAGGAGAGATGCCATGGCTTCTCTGCCTGCTGATAAAAAGACCCCGGAACTGGAGAGGATCCTTAAGACCAAGGCCAGGGAGAACTGGCCCCAGTTCAGCAGCAAGCCCCGCAAATTCATCAGGTCCTGGAAGATGGAAGACCTGCAGGGACTCCTGGGAGCAGGGTTGGAAGGGGGCCGCAACTTTGCCAACGGTCGGAAGATGTTCGGGGTGGGCAGTTGTCATGTCTGTCACCGCTTCCGCAACGAGGGGGGGGCGGTAGGGCCCGATCTCACCGCGGTCTCCGGCAAATTCAGTCCACACGACCTCCTCGAATCCATCGTCGACCCTGGCAGGGAGATCAGTGACCAGTACGGCGCCAGCGTCTTCAGCCTCAGGAATGGCGAGAAAGTGGTGGGGCGGATCATGAACCTCAATAGGAAAAGGGATGGAACGGGGGGTGATGTATACCGCATCACCACGGACATGATGAGACCGAACGAAACCAGGGCGATCAGAGCGGAAGAGATCTTGTCCATCGAGCCTTCCGGGATTTCGATGATGCCCCCTGGGCTCCTTTCCATCATGACTGACAACGATATCCTGGATCTCCTGTCCTACCTCCTCTCCTCCGGTGATCCAAAACACCATTTATTTGAGAATTAAGGCAATGCCGGGCTTTCCCGGCCGGAGGAGGCAAAAACATCAGAGATCTGACAATCGTCTGCGGCGGACCCGGTTGAGATTGTAACAGGCAGTCAATCGAAGGAGTGAGATCCCAAGTCCTGCCAAAATAAATCAACTACTAGTCAACACGGCTTAGCGATCTCACTTCCTTTGTGAAGCTGCCCTGTTTCTGTACCCGCAGGGGGGATGCACGAAACAAATGCGCACATGGTCGCCACACGCGGCAGCCTCCGGGAGGGAGAGCCCGGGTATCCCACGACCTTCGTGGTTCAGCTTGGCCCGGGAAGATGGAGGGACGACGCTCAGGGCGAAGTCGGGAGGGGCGCCCCGGCCTTTCTGCTGGCGGAAGCGGTCATCGTCTCGTGGAGCGGGGCGAAGCGGAAGTGGCCCACGATCTCGTAGTCAAAGAGCTTGTCTTCCCATTCGGGTCCGGAGCCGATGTTGTGGACAACCCATTTCTCATTACCGCGGGCGCCGGGACCGGGAACCACGATGCCGATATGGCTGCCGGCCTGCTCCGCCGCACCATAGGGGAGTTTCCAGGTCACCACGTCGCCAACTGCGTAGTCGTCGAGCGAGTGGGATTTTTCGAGAATCTTCCCGAACCGTGAAAAGTAACGCTGGAGATTAGGCACCCGGCGGTGATCGATGTTACTGTCCGGACCTTTGCGTTCCCAGAGCTGAGGATAAAGACGGAAATGGGCGGACATGTCTTCGTGCACAAGCTGCTGAAGATCGACCCCCAGGGTCCGGTAGCTTCGCACGACGAGGTCGGTACAGACACCCTTGTGCGTAGGGAGATCGCCCCCCGGATAGGCCAGATCATAGTAAGCGGGATCGTAGTCCACCGTTTCCCGGGTGCGTTCCAGGGCGGCAGCTGCAAGATTCTTGGAGAACTCTTCCGAGCTCCGGAGTTCAGCAATCGCCTTCTTCTTGTTTACCGCAGAGGCCTGGGCTCGCTGCGACTGCAGAAAGGGAATAATCGGCCGCAGGAAAAAGAAACCGATTGCGATCACCAGGATGAGAAGGAACCAGCCTCCGAAGAAACCGGAGCCTCTCGGGCCTTTTTTCTTCCGCGGTTGATGGCGGGGAGATTTGCCGACATACTCGATTGGTTGCAAATTCAACATGGATCGGGACTCCAAGACGGTTTCAGTGTAGTTCGGTCGCCCAGTTTGAGCGAGCCAAATTGTTCACAATTCTTAAATATTTATCTCCTTTAAACAGATCGTTTGAACACCAACGAAATGACCATCCATAAGGTCTCCGGCAACGGGCCTCCTCCCCTCACCAGCCTCGCGCGGGACTGGTTTGGGAATGAGGTGAATCCGCCGGTCTTTTTCAGTTTCGCCCTTGAGGGTGACGCTTTTGTATTCCGTTCCTCCCGCCAGTCTGCGGCCCTCTGCCACCCTGCGGCGCGCTCCGGTCTCTTCCATGAGCACCTCTGGGAATATGATGTGGCCGAGTTCTTTCTGAGAGATCCCGTTACCGGAGATTACCTGGAGTTCAATCTCTCCCCCAATTGTGCGCATTGGGCATGCCTTTTCGATTCGCCGCGAAGACCGCTCGCGGAACTGAGGGAGACCGGAGCGACTTCCCTCGCTACCTGTGGCCCGGAGGGATGGCAGGCTCGCGCGGATCT
>JAAZXD010000240.1 GCA_014240355.1 Roseibacillus sp.
TCCACGGGGGGAACTCCGCCGTGGATCATCTGCGACGATCCGACTTGTATTTCGCCATGAGTGAAGAAGACCAGCAAACTCCCCAGCCGCCGAAGAAGGAGGCTGAAGAGGCCCCCGCCGCTCCGGCTCCCACCATTCCTTTGAAGTCCGCCTCCGCTCCGGCTCCGGCTCCCACCATTCCCCTGAAGCCTGCTTCCGGTGCTCCCGCGCCTGCTGCTCCTGCACCCACCGTGCAGCTGAAGGCTCCCGGAGCGAGCAGTGCGCCCAAGACCACGCCGCTCAAGACGCAGCCGCTCTCCGTCGGTGGCGCTGCCGGGGAAACGCAGGAACTGCCCAAGGCCACCGTGCAGCTCGGCGCTGCCACGCAGGCACTCGGTGCACCCACCGCTCTCTCTGTGGGACAGGCCGGTGCGCTCCAGACCGCGGGTGCTGGTGAGGACGAGGAGTCTGATACCCTCTCGAATATTCTTTCCATCGTCGCCTTCGTCTTTGCCTTGGCTGTGCTCGGCCTGCAGCTCTCTACCACCAGCAAGTGGGTGAACTATCCGGATCCAGAGAATGGTCCTGGATGGGGCGCTCTCATTGAATAATCACTGTCATGGCTTTTCCCATCATCACCACTGTTCTCGCCGGCCTCGTGCTCGCCATTGCGATCATGACCGGAAATCTTCCCGCCTAGGGAGGGTGCAAGACAGGATGTAACCAACTGGACTCGCTCCCAGGGCGACCGTGGTGCGTCCTTTTCTCCGTTTATCCTGCCATGGCTCTTCAATTCACAAGCGATAACTTCCAGGCAGAGGTTCTGCAGTCGGAGCAACCCGTGCTCGTCGATTTCTGGGCGGAATGGTGTGGTCCCTGCAAGATGATCGGACCACTGGTCGATTCGGTGGCCAGCGACACGGAGGGAACGGCCAAGGTGGGCAAGGTTGATGTGGATACCGAGCAGGAACTGGCCCGCACCTACAACATTCAGTCCCTTCCCACCATCGCCTTCTTCAAGGGAGGCGAGGTTGTGGAGACCCTCATCGGCACCAAGGGGGTGACCGCTGAGGCGTTGAAAGAGAAACTTGCCGCCCTCGCCTAGGGCCGGCACCGGGCGTGACGGCCTGACCTTTCCAGCAGGGAACCCCGCCAGGCGGATCTTTTTGCGGGCAGCAGGGACGGTCTCTCAGCGGAGACACTCCGCAAAAACCTCCAGGGTCTCATCGATGTCGGCCTCGGTGTGAGCGAGGGAGAGGAAACCGGTTTCGTAAGGACTGGGGGCGAGGTAGACCCCGCGCTCAAGGCAGGCCCAGAAGAACTTTCTGAAGGCCTCGAAGTCTCCCTGCTGCACCGAGTCGACGTTGATGATTTCAGCCTCTCCGAAATAGAGACACCACATGGACCCCGCCCGGTTGAACCGGTAGGGCAGCCCCCTGTCGGCGATGATGCCCCGCACCCCGTCCTCGAAGTGCTGGCCGATTTCCTCGAGGCGTCGGTAGCCATCTTGTTTCTCGAGCTCCCTGAGCTGGGCCAGTCCGACGGCCATGGCGACCGGATTACCCGAGAGGGTGCCCGCCTGGTAGACCGGTCCGTCAGGCGCAAGGTGTTCCATGATGTCGGCCCGCCCCCCAAAGGCCCCCACCGGAAGTCCGCCGCCGATCACCTTGCCCATGGCGCAGAGGTCGGGGGTGATTCCAGACAGTTCCTGCACTCCACCCCTGGCCAGGCGGAAGCCGGTCATCACTTCATCGAAGATCAGGAGAGCACCGTGTTTGCGGGTCAGTTCGCGCAGGAGGGCCAGGTAGCCGGGCTGGGGGAAGACCAAACCGGCGTTGGCGGGATACGGTTCGAGAATGACGGCGGCAATCTCATCGCCGAGCTGCGCGAAGGCTTCTTCAATCCGCCCGGGCAGGTTGAAGGGCAGGGTGATGGTCTCCGCCGCGAAGGACCTGGGAATGCCGGCGGAGTCCGGCTCGCCGTGAGTGAGGGCCCCGGACCCGGCGGCCACCAGGAGGGAATCGACGTGACCGTGATAGTGTCCCTCGAACTTGATGATTTTGTCCCGGCCGGTGAATCCCCGGGCAAGCCGCACCGCGGACATGGTGGCCTCCGTTCCCGAGTTGACCATGCGGACCTTCTCCACCGAGGGAACCCACCCGCAGATCATTCGGGCCATTTCGACCTCGAAGGGGTTGGGAATGCCGAAGGAGAGGCCGTCCTTGGCCACTTCGTGCACGGTGTTGGTCAGGACGGTGGGCGCGTGCCCCAGGATGGCCGGCCCCCAGGTCCCGACGTAGTCGATGAGGCTGCGGCCATCGACATCCTCGATGCGGCATCCCCTGGCCCGCCTGACAAAGAAGGGTTCCCCGTCCACATTCCGAAAGGCCCGGACCGGGGAATTGACCCCACCGGGGATCACGGCCCTGGCGGCCTGGAAGAGCTTGCTTGAGATCGGTCCCTGCATCGCGTGAGACGGAACTATACCGTTGCCCCATGAATTGCAGACCAAAAGTGCACGGATGATGAATAGGTTGCCCTTGTGAATAACTCGTCAGGGCAAGATTATTTCCTGCAAGAAAAACCTCGCGAGCTCCTGTTCCCTTCCGATAGATTGTCTGTTGATATGAAGAACAAACTTGCTGCCTTGGCCTTATTCTCCGTGGGTTGTTCTCAAGCCTTTGGGGCCTTGGTTGTGAACCTGGACCTCGGAGTTCTCGATGCCGGGATTTACGACTTGAACGGTGATATCGGCTGTTGTAGTTGGCCCACTTCTCAGGCTGAAGTCTACGGAGGTGCGGTCCACAATTACATCAGTGGGGAGTTTGTTTTTCAGTTTGCCCTCGAACAGGAAATGGAAGTTTCACTGACTTCCGACTTCTTCTCGTTCGGCGATCCTGATGCCTTCCTGCTCACCAATACTGAAACCATCGAGGGTGGTGGTGCCTTCGGTGAGCCTCGCGTGGCCACGGGCCATCTCGCAAGTGCCTATCTAGACGGCCCGCTTGGTTCAACGGAATCGTTCGGGACTCTTGATCCCGGGACTTATTTTATCAGCGTGGAGAACTACGACGATGGGCTTGTTAACATATTTGAATACACCTTGGGGGTCGGTGAGTTCGCTTTGAACTCGCCGACTGGGGCGCTCGATCTTGGGATTCTCGGCTCCGATACCAGTGTCATCGACCTTGATACCTTCGGTTCGGATATTTCGGACACGGAACTGGGGCTCTATGATGCTGCGGGCAACCTCCTTGATAATAACGATGACGCCGGTGATGCCTTCCAGAGTGCATTGAATTTTTTTATCTTGCCCGAAGGGACCTACTACGTTGCCGCCAGTTCTTACAACACCAGCTTCGGTGCTACTAATTTTGGCGCTAACTATTCCGGGGGCCAATCCGGCGGGATCACCCTCAACTATCCCGGCGGCTCGGCCACTTCTTCCATTAACGATGGGGATGGTGCTGGTGCAGTGGCGTGGTTCTCCTTCGCGATCGTGCCCGAGCCTTCCAGCATGAGCCTCCTTGCGCTGGCAGGATTGACCCTCCTCCGTCGCCGGCGGAGCTAGTGGTTTTTTTCTCTGCGCACTATGACAGGCGCCGCGATGAATCCCGCCCTGGGCGGGGATTCGCAAGCGGGAAAGAATTCGGGAGAAACTCTCCGAATTTCCGGCGCCCTCATCTCGTCTCACCGAAAAGGGCTTTTCTTTGAAGGCCCTGCGCCTACCTTGTTATCAGCATGAAAGTGATTTCAGCCCCCGCTGCCCTGGTCCTTCTTCTTCCGCTGCTGGCGAGTGGGCCGGCCGCTGCCGACCTGAGGGAAAAGTCTTCCCTCCTCAATGATGACCCGGGGGTTGTTTACACCGAGGAGTTCACCGACAAGAAGATCGAGCTCCTGGTGGTCAAGCCCGCCCCCGTTTTTGCCACCAAGAAGGGCGGGCGGAAACTCGGGGTGCTCAAGGTCGATACCAAGGTGACTTTCATCGGGATGACCGAAAAAGTCTACAAGATCCGCGGAACGGCCGTCCACGGTGGCGTCTCGGGATGGGTTTCACCCAAGGCCCTCGGATCCAAGGACAAGGACTTCGTGGAGAATTTCAAGAAGGTCTATGAGCGCCAGAAGGTGGTGCGGGACCTGATCGCCAAGCACGAGATCGCGATCGGGATGTCCATGGAGGAGATCAGTGCCGCCCTGGGCAGGCCGACCAAGACCAAGGTGCGGCAAACCGTCAAGGGCAAGACCGGCGTCTGGGAGTTCATCCAGTATGAGGAGCAGGATCACTACCAGACCGTGCGCGATTCCTTGACGGGGCGGGTCTTCCGCCAGTATTCGCACACCACCAGGGAGGAAATCGGCAAGGTCGTGGTCGAGTTCGAGAACGAGGTGGTGACTGCCATCGAGGAGAGCGAGAACAACGGGGGCGGCAAGGTGAAGATCGTCACGCCGCCCCTGATCTTCGGCTGGTAGAGACAGAGACGCTTCGCGGTGATGCCCGGACCTGGGGGAGGGCCCAGTTTCCCGGAAACAGGCGGGAGGGCCCCTGGGGTCAGGCGACCCGGAGGGGACGGAGGGACGCTCGTCCGGTCGACCGTCTTGCGATCAGGCGATGGGAACCGGCAGGTTGCCGGGAACGTGGCGCCCGAGCGGAACACTGCGAGGAGATTCTCTCGAGGGGGAGCCCGGAAAGACTGAGGGGTGCAGGCCCGAAGTTACCGGGCGTTGGGCGCCGGCGATGAAGCAGGGCGACGCAACCGGCGCAGGCACCAAGAAAGGGATAGGATGGTTCTGGAACAGGCATGGAAGTGAGAACCAGGTCAGCAGAGTGCGGTTCCACCGACTCGCCCTCGGTATCGTTCCAGTTGAGGGTGATGATGATCGTTCCGTCCGGTAGTTGGCGCATCCGCGGGGTGTCCAGGGCCTCCTCGATGGCGATTCCGTCCATGTCCGGCCGCACCAGACAGGGGAAGGCGCGAGAATTCTCCGGCAGGGGAGTGACATCTCCCCGGGGCTCCCGGGCTGAAGCGGAA
>JAAZXD010000241.1 GCA_014240355.1 Roseibacillus sp.
AAGAAAACTGAGAGAACACGGGCTGCAGCTCTCCCCGCCAACTGATCGCCGTCCTGTCAGGGTATTTCTTGGGTGACTCGACTGCCAGCCGGCAAGGAGCAATACTGCTGATGTTGGGAGGGCCTCCCCTGGATCGGGAGGGACAAATTGCTTGATATCAAGTTAATATGGTGGGGAGAGGCCTGGGCCTGTTGCAGAGAAAATCATTTAGCTCCCTTGCGGCACTCCGAAAGAACGCATAACGCATAACCGGTTCCGTAGGCATAGTGATACTGGTAGAGAGGATAATCCCACCAGCAACCATTCTTCTCTTGCTTGGAAAGCATGATCTTCGCATAATGTTGATAATAAACAGACCTGTCGGTTTGTGGCAGCAGGGCGACGCAGTCCATGGCATAATAGTGCCCATAGAAGTAAAAGTAGCCGGAATTGGCGAAGTGCGTTGAGTGGGGACGGGGTCGTTTGCGGGCAATGTCGACCCAGCCATTGCGCAGGATGAGCCGGTCGAGCCAGACTTTGACTATTTCGTCTGTGGGACCGGGATCGCCCCAGACCCGACGGGCCACATTGCAGGCAGGAGACCGGCACAGCGAGCCTCCGGGCCTATTGATGCTGTAGCGGGGTCTGTAGCGATGACCGTTGGAATAAACGTAGGCGAAGTCGGGGGTTTGCTGGCGTTGCAGAAAAGCGATGCCCCGTTTCACTTCCTTGGGGGGAAGCTCGAGATTCATTACATCCCGGCCCTTGTGCAGGGCCATCATGACGGTGGCAGTGGTAAAACTGGTGGGAATCCCGGTTGGTTTCTGGGTGGCCTCGTCAAAATCGTAGTAGCCCCAGCCTCCGTTAACGTCCTCATAGCGCTGCAGGCGCTGCACCTGGGTCTGAGCGAGGTTCTTGAGGGCGGACCGCTTGGCCTCATCGCCCTCCCGGTAGCGATAGAGCTCCGCCAGGGCCTTGATTCCGTAGGAATGGCCCCAGATATTATACATGGTATCGACCGTGCCCCGCCGGAGGCGGGGCAGTTCCTTGAGAAACCAGGCTTCGGCCTTTTCGATCGCGGCCACCGATTCCGGCCGACGGTCACCCGAGCGAAGAAGCCCTTCCAGGGCAAGCCCGGTTGAACCGGCCCGGAAGGCATGATGCGCCCCTGGAATCGGGGCCGTGATGTTCAGTCCCTTGGTCATGGTGGCAGAACCCCAGGAACCGTTCTTATTTTGACTTGATATCAAGAAGTCTGCTCCGCGCCGGATGGAGGCATCGATCTGGGCGCTGGTGATAGGCTCGATTTCAGGAAGGGGAGGAAGGTCGGATCGCCACGGTTTTTCCGCGGGGCCTCCGGCTTTCGGTTCCGGCTCTTCTCCGAGTGCAACGGCCGGGGCAAGAGCCCCCAGGAGGATCATAAAGGCGCGCATGGGTCTTGCTACTTCTGAGGTGCAGGCTTGGGGGCCGGGGCGTCAGGAGTGATGAGGACCTGACCTTCCTCAAGGCCGGAGAGGACGACGATTTTACCGTTGGATTCAGTTCCCACGGCGACCGCCACCTTGTTTTCCTTTGCATCCTCCCCCTTTACTTTGACCGAGTAGGATCCATCCGCCTCCTCATGCAGGGCGTTGGCGGGGATGGCTAGACGATCGCCTTCATCGCCGGTGGTGATCTTGACCTTGCCCTTCATTCCGGGAACAAGGTGGAGGCCATCGGGCCCCGCGCTAACCTTGAGCACGACATGGTATTTCCCGTCTACGGCGGGATGGTCGGCTACTTCCGCAAGCTCTACCGAGAGGCGGGAGCGAGGAGAAGAAACAGGGGCGACGTAGCCCTTCTGACCTTTTTTGAGCTTAGCGATGGCGGTTTCATCCACGAATACGCTGAGCTGCATGGGGGCATCGGCCGGAATGAGGGTGGCGAAGATAATACGCGGAGGGATCTTGCCGCCCACCTTCATGAACTTTGCGGCCGTGGCAGCGTTCCAGCGACCATTGCGAATTTCGCCATGGTAGATGCGCCCGTCCGCGGAGGCCTGGGGATCCATTTGAGCCCGGTCCGCTTTTAGTTCGGTTGATTTCTCGTCTGCCCGCTTGTCCGCCAGTTGAAGTTTTTTGATCTCAAGACGTTTTTGCTGGAGGGCGGAGGGAAGATTCTCACGGGCCGTTTTCCACAGGATCTCTGCGTCCTTAAGAGCCTGCTCCTGGTCGATGGCCGAACGGGGAATGGCGACCTCCAGGCTGCGCTTGGTGGAAAGCTTGACGGATTTGAGGCGAAACTCGGCGGATTCGACCGCATAACGCTGGCGCTTGAGAATGATCTCTTCGGTCTCCTCGGTAAGGTCATCCTCCTTATACATCTTGAGGAGTTGGTTCAGCTCCTCGGTGGCAGACTCGAGATAGCGCTCGGCACTCTGGAGGCTGCGCTTGGTCGACTCCTCCTGCAGAGGCCGACCGACCTCCACGAAATATTCGTGGTCGTCCTTGGCTCGCTCGTAGGCCCGCTCGGTCGTCTCCAATTGCCAGGGAGTGGTTTTTTCAAGGTTGGCGAGGTCCAGTTCGCCTGCGCCCAGGGCCATCTTTCGCAAGCTGGTGGCGTCGGTATCATCGGCGAGCTGGCGATCGATGGCCTTGGTATCAAGGACTACCACCGGTTCTCCCTTTTTCACAGGGGCTCCCTGCCCGACGAGTTCCTTGATGGTGAAGTCGGCCCAGGTCTTGGGATCGATCTTCAGGGCATGGACCTTGTTGGGAAGGAACACGCCGTCGAGGGCGACGGTTGCTTTAAAGGGCTTTTTCTCAACCTTGAATTCCCCCGCGAATGCAGCGGGAAGAGCAAGGAAGGCGGTGAGGAACAGTGGTGACGGTTTCATGAGTTGGACGTTTTCTTTGGAGCTCCGGAAGAGGAGCGGCGTTTTTGGTAGGCGCCCTTGCGGGCCAGCCAGATGGTAGAACATTGCTTTTGCTTCCCTTTTTGCGAAGTGGGCACCAATTCGTGAGCCACATCGAAACCGGCCTGCTGCAGCTTCCGCTCAAAAGAGTGCAGGTTGGCTTGGCAGGAGATGGCCAGAAGGCCCCCCTCCTTTAGCGAAGAATGCGCACGGTGCAAGAAGGAGGAGTGGGGAACTCCCCTGCGATCGGTCACCCCCGCCTGCGGCAAGGAGCCCTCGGCATCAATAACCATGATCTGAAATCCTTCTTCTGCCTTGCGCAACGCTCCTGGAAGACCCTCCCTGTGGACGATCAGGCGGGGATCATCGAGTTGTCCGGGATGGATCGTGGTGAGGTGCTGGCGGTGCCAGCCGGGAAGGTCCGGAATCGGTTCTGCCACCTGAAATACCGCCCGTTTCTGCGGCAGGGCTTCGCGGAGGGCGGCCAGGGTGTAACCCAATCCCAGACCGGCCAGGAGGAGACGAGGCTGGCGCGCCCCGCGGAACGGCTGGGCAGCAAGGCGGCCCAATTCCGCGGCCCCGTTATGGGCAAAGGTGCTTTGCAGCGGGGTCCCGGCCGCCTGCAGATAGAATTCACCGTCATGTTCCACCAGGGCGAGGGGAACACCGTCAGGTGTGCTTGTTTCGGCAAGGGTGTGGGTGGGCTTCACGGCGAAGGGCCGCAGTGTCGCGATGGAGGCGCGGAATTCGATCCAAAAGTCGAGGCAGGTTGTCCACAGTAGTTTGCGCCGGGCGACTTCCTGCAAACATGGCAGGTTCACCTTAATATACCATCATGCCGCGATTTTCTGCTCCTCTGAGCTTGTCAGGGTTTCGAGTCTGAAGATATCTTGAGCCCCCATGTCAGAGGAAACGCCATCACCACAAGATACTCCGCCCGAGGGAGCCCCATCAGAAGATACTCCGGCCGTGAGCACCCCATCCGAGGATACTCCGCCCCCACCGCCAGAGGCACCCCCGGCCATGGCCGCCGCGCCCGCCAGCGGACAACTCCCGGGCGCCGACAAGAAAGTGCTAGCAGGCGTCCTTGGTATTATCCTCGGGGGTTTTGGGGTCCATAAGTTTATCTTGGGATATACCAAAGAAGGCATTATCCAGATCGTGATCACCCTGGTGACCTGCGGGTTCGGCAGCCTTGTCGGGTTAATAGAGGGGATTATTTACCTCACCAAGTCCGACGAGGAGTTTGTTGCCACCTACGTCGAGGGACGCAAAGGCTGGTTCTAGGAATCCGACGTCCACGCAAGGGCACCTGCAATGGCGCTGCTAAAGGAAAAGGACTGGCGTGAAATGTTTCGCTTGCGAAGGACTATAGTCCGCGCCGAGCAGGCGCTCAGCGAGATTGACCGCACCCTGCTGCCCAAGGGGCTGTGTGAGAGTGATCTTTCCATCCTTGAGCGTTTGGCGCGAAAGGGAGCCTGCCCGGTCAATGGGCTGGCCCGGCAGGTGGGCCTCACCAGCGGGTCGATGACCTCCGCAGTGCAGCGCCTTCGCCGGCGTGGCCTGGTGGAGACCAGGAGGGACTTGGAAGACAAGCGAGTGGTCTGGGTCTCAGTGACATCCGAGGCGGAGAAAATCGTGGAGAATTTTCTGCAACTGCGGGGGGAAGTGCTGGAGGAGGTTTTCCGCAAGTGGTCGGAACGTGAACGAAGCGTCCTGACCACCCTTCTCCGGCGGGTGCGCAAGGATGCCGAGGAAACCCGGGGGGCTACGGTCTAGGGGGCGAAAAGGCGGCCAATCGGGGGGACTTGGGGAGGCCGGATGGGTCTGAGTCGGGAAGTCTCGTTAATGCTTCTTAAACAGTAGCCTTTGTGGCAGGATTTCGCCGCGCTGAGGCCTACATCGGCTTTTTGTGCAGGACTCCCGGGGCCGGGAAAGGTGGCAGATACGGCCTTGCCTGCCAGTGGGCCGACGCTACCTTCCCCGCCCTTACCCACCCATGATTGTCTTGCTCAACATTCTTATCGTGGTGGCGCTGTTCAACGTCATCATCTTCGTGCACGAGCTGGGGCACTTTCTCGCCGCCAAGTGGAGGGGTCTGCGGATAGATCGCTTTCAGATCTGG
>JAAZXD010000242.1 GCA_014240355.1 Roseibacillus sp.
CGGGGCCGATGGTTCCGCCAACGCGTGGTGCACCAACCTTGGTGACTACGGACCGAACTCCGATATCTCCCTTCGCTCACCGGCCATCGACCTGACCGGGGTGGTGGCCGCGGAGTTGAGCTTCGAGGCCTATCGGGACGGCGATGGGTTCGGGGACATTGCTTCCGTTCGTTTCCTGCGTGCGGCCGACCAGGTGCAGTTGGGGGCGGAAACCTCGATAGACATGACGACGTTCGATATCAATTGGACGGTTCAGACCATTCCGGTGGAAGCTGAGGCGATCGGGGAGAGCATCATGATTGAGTTTAATTTTGTCAGTGACAGCAGTCCGGATACCTTCAGCGGACTCTCAATCGACAACGTTGAGGTGAACGTGCCCTGAGATCCCGAGCCCTCCCGCGGAAGAGGGGGGAGAGCGATTAGTGGGGCTACAAGCCGCTCGATCGCGCCAATCCGACCGAGTGCTATAACATTCATGCCACCATCCTGCATCAGCTTGGGATCGATCATGAGCGCCTCACTTTCCGCAGGGACAGCATGGATCGCCGTCTCACCAACGTGCACGGCAATGTGATCAGGGAGGTCCTCGCCTGAAATGCCTCATTCCCCGGTTCACAGGATAAGGCCCCCCTTTGGCCGGTGACGAGCGGGGGGATTCTTTCTTCAATGCGTCCGGCCCCTGCGGAGGGGAGAGAGCCAGGTGAAGACAGGTCTCGGGGATCGAGCTTCAATGTGAATAAGTGCCCTGAAAACAAGGTTGCCGCTGATCGTGCACTCGTGTAATCGTGTAGCACGATGAAGAATGTGACAGTGAAATTGGAGGAAGCCCTGGTGCGGGCAGCGCGGCATGAGGCGGTTGATGCGGGTCAGTCGCTCAGTGGTTGGTTGGCCGAATTGATCAGGGAACGTCTGGGACGAAGCGAGGTGGCCAGCGCGGTGGCGGAGGTGATGGGCAAGGATGTCCGGGTGATGGACAAGGAACTGGCGGCCTTTGATGAAGCGCGGCGGCGCGCCCTCGGGTATCTGGATCATCCGGTTTCCCTCGATGACGAGGGCCACGGAAGGCGCGAGTGAGTGTCTTCGTTGACACGACGATCCTGGTATCCGCACACGACAGGGGAGCCGCCCGGCATGTGGTGGCCAACCGCCTTGTGCGGGAGCTGTGGCAATTGCCTGTCCTGCCGGTGATCAGCGTGCAGGTGTGCCGCGAACTCTGGCGTGCCTTGAACCGTTCTCCTGACCTGGAGCGGGACGTTCTGGTCCAGTTGGTTGAGAGTTATCTTGAGTGGTGCGTGGTTCCGGAGGATGGGGATCTCGTGGCCGCGGCGTTTGAGTTGCGGCGGAGATTTGAACTTCCGGTCTGGGATTCCTGGATCGTGGCAGCAGCCCAGAGGGCGGGAGTGCGGCAACTGTGGAGCGATGCCCTGGAGGCGGGGAGAGTCTTTGGGCAGGTGACCGTGGTCAATCCGCTGGTGGACTGACTCCGCTACTTCTTCCTGAGGGTCTCGAGGTAGGCCACCAGGTCGGATAATTCAAGCGGGTGGAGGAGGCCCCCGAGACCGGCTGGCATGAGGGACTGCGGGAGCTCTTTGCGTGTCGTGATCTCCGATTTTTTCACAGCACGGGTGATCCCACCTGCCATACGGACGGTGAGTTTCTCGTCAGTGTCGGACGAGATGAAGCCGACCACGGTGTCGTTGGATCTGGTCCCGATCTGCACGCCGGTGTAGCCGTGAGATATGGCGTTGGAAGGGTAGAGGATGGCCTCAAAGAGAGCTTCCTTGGGCAACTTGTTTCCAATGCCGCTGAGGTTGGGTCCGTAGTTGATGCCCTCTCCATTGACCTGGTGACAGGTGGAGCAGGTAGCTTTCACGAAGGACTTCCTGCCCTTGGCGGGCTGGCCCTTCATTCGCATGAGCTGGGAGAGGGGGGGCATTTCATCCGTTCCCGGGGGCGGGGCGAGCTTGAGAGCCCTGGCAATCTCGCTGCGGGTTTCAGCGTTGCTGGAACGGCTCAGGAGTGCTCCGGCCGTAAACTTCACATCGGTGGGCAGGTGGCCGTTCCGGGCGAGTTGAAGGAGGCGCTGTTCTCCCTGTCGGGTGACGGACAGGGCTTCCACGCAGGCACGACGCACCACGGTGTCCCCGGCCTCCTGCAGGGTCTGTTGCAGGTAATCGAGCGCGCGGTTGCTGCCGGATCGGCCGAGGGCGGTGGCCAGTGCCCTGCGCGATTCGATGTTGCCACTGCCCAGCGTGCGCTCAAGGATCTTGGGGTTGCCGAGCAGATGCCGGGCGGCATTGGCTCCCTCGCTGTTGTTGCGATTGGCCACGATGAACTCCAGCAGGGCGCTGAGGATGGCGTCGCTCTGCAGGTTGAAACGCGTGGCCAGTTCAACCAGCGCGGCCGATCCCCTCGCCTTGAGGGCCATCTCCTCCAGCTTCCGGATCCCACCCGAATTCCTGATGGTCTCAAGATCAAGTTCCTTCAGGGCGAGAGTTGAGATATCGGGATTGCCACTTTCGAAGAGGGCGAGGGCGAATTGCTGGCGCTCATCGGATTCCCCATGGAAGTGAAGGGCGCGCAGGTAGCGATCGCGTTCCGAATCCTCGCGGGCGGAAATGATGAGTGGTCCGAGGTGGGAGAGAGCCTCGCCACAGCGTGCGCGCCAGACGAGGTCGGGATGCGGCTTGTTGCCCGTGGTGGCGAGGTAAGCCCTGAAGCGGGGGGACCAGCGCAGATCCGCGCCGATGCCGAGGGCTTCAAGCAACCAGCGGTCGCCGCCCTGGTAGGAAGCGGCCAGGGAGGCCCAGGCCTGGTCGGCAGTGGGTCGTTCGATGAAGCGAAGGGCGATGGCCGCTTCGGCACGGACGGCAGGGTCGGGATCCCCGGCCAGGCTGCCGAGGGCCTTGTCGTAGTCACCGGTGTGGTCGAGAATGCGGCAGGAGCGCACTGCGGTAGCCCGAAGGAGGGGATTCCTGTCCTTGAGCAACTTCTCGATCAGAGGGCGCGGGTTTCTGCTCAGGTCGGCGGCGGCCCAGAAGGCACGCGCACGCAGGTGTGCGGGTTGAGCGGTCCCGGACATCTCCTGCAGTGCCAGTTGCACGACCCCGGAGCCCAGTTTCCGGAGCGCGGCATGAGCCAGGTAGCGGACGGCCTCATTGGGTGAGGCAAGGGCCGCGAGTGCACCGCGGGGGTTGGAGAAATCGAGCTTTGGGGCCGCATATTTGTGCCCTTTGGGAGCAATGATGAAGATACGCCCGCGGTCGATGTCGCCCATTCCGTGCCCTCCCACTCCGGGATCATACCAATCGGCCACCACGAGGGATCCGTCCGGGGCCACGCAGACGTCCGAGGGACGGAACCAGCGATTGGCCTTCCCGTCGACGATGTTGACGATTTCGGCATCGAAGCCGGCCCCCTTCTTGGTGCTCACATAGGCGCGGACGATGTTTGGCCCGGCATCGCAGTGGATGGGCTGGCCGAAGAATTGTTCGGGAAGGAGCGATCCCTCATAGACCACGATGCCGGTGGGCGAACCCGCACCGGTCTGGATCAGGTTGGGGACCACTCCGGGATCATTGAGATGCCAGTGCCGGAGGGGAATGTCCCTTTCGATATTGGGCCGGCCATCCTGCCAGCCCGCACCGGTCACTTCATCGCGGTATCCGTAGTTGCCGAAGGGGAGGACGTAGTTGATCCGGACTCCACGGTTGCCGTCGTCGTCGTTGTCGGACTGCCAGAGTCTGCCGTAGGAATCGACGCCCACTTCCCAGTTGTTGCGGAAATTCCAGGCGACCGACTCGACATTGGAGCCGTCAGGATCGCAGCGGAAAATCATGCCCTGCTGGTAGGGCTGGCGATTGGCCGTGATTTCATTGCCGGCCAGGTCGGTGATGACGTTGCCGTCCTTGTCGCAGAGCTGGCGACCGGAGTTGCCATAGTTGAAGTAGAGCTTGCCGTCGGGACCGAAGTGGAAGGCGTGGATTCCATGATCATGCTGCCTGCCGCCGATCTGGGTGAAGTGCAGCTCCTTGCGGTCCGGCTTGTCGTCCCCGTTGTCATCGTAGAGGGAGAAGACATCGTCTCCGGCGGAGATAATCACCCGGTTGCCGAGGACGCAGATGCCGTGGGCGGAGTCCACGTCGTGTCCCTGGTGGAAGATGGTGCTCTTATCCGCCACATTGTCGCCATTGGTGTCCTCCAGAATGAGGATGCGGTCACCCTCCGGACGTCTGCCGTTGTTGCGGCGGTAGTTGACCACCTCGCAGACCCAGACCCTGCCGCGGTGATCGACATCAATGGAGCTGGGTGAGAACATCATTGGCTCACTGGCAAAAAGAGTGGCCTCCAGTCCCTCGTGAATGGCGAGGTTCTTGACGGCATCGGAAGGGTCGTGCGGCGCGGCCAGGGTGGTCAGGGCGGTGGCGACAAGGGCTGCTGGAATCGTGTAGGGCTTCATGAAACTCATGGGAGGCTCCCCATGCGGGTTTGGGGACGAGATTTCTCAAGGGGATGGACAAGGTCCAGCTCAAAGGATCTTTTTCCCCGGGAGGGAGCATCGAGGGGCATTCGGGGGCCCAACCACTCCACCGGGCGGCAAGCCGCCGGCACCACGGTCATAATGACTTGAGCCACTTTCCGATGAGTGTCTGCAACCGAGGCCAGTCGGAATAGATGAGGAAATGGTCCCTGTCGGGGAGGTAATGCTCTTTCAGTTCCATTTTGATCTCCTTCATGCCAGCTGCGGCCTTGCGGACGTCATCAGAGGTTGTGTGCTTGTCCCGTTCTCCCGTGATGATGAGCGCCTTGCGTCCTCCCCAGCCGTTGGCGAAGGCATCAGACTCGATAATATTTCCTTTGATAACGGGCGAGAGGAAGAGGAGGCCCCGCCACTTTTCAGGAGTGGCCCGACCTCCGAGGATCACTCCCGTTCCGCCATTGGCGATGCCGGCCAGAACCAGGTTTTCCTCATCGATGCGGGGGTGATTGACGC
>JAAZXD010000243.1 GCA_014240355.1 Roseibacillus sp.
AAAAACAGTGATGGTGCCCTCGTTCGGAATGGTAAGCCCGAGGATCATGTTCATCACGGTCGTCTTGCCCGCGCCGTTCACTCCGAGGAGTCCGACCACTTCCCCCGCCCGGACCTCCAGGTCCAGGCTATCCACCGCCACGAGTTTTCCGAAGTGCTTGGTGAGATTTCGGATCTGGAGAAGGGGTTCTGGCATCTGGGAAAAGGATTCAGTGGATCGGGGCCACGGGCTAGGAGAGGAGCTTGGACCGGATCGAATCGGTCACCTGCTTCGGGTTTGCCTTTCCCCTGGAGGCTTTCATCACCTGGCCGGTAAGCCAATTGACGAGCTTTTCGTTGCCACCCTGGATCTCGGCCACTTTGTCCGGGTTGGCGGCGATGGCCTCGTCGATCAAAGCATCGATTGTGCCGGTATCGGCCGGTTCAAATCCCATTTCTGCGGCGATCTCGGCGGGATCCCGCTCGGGGCTTTGCCACAGCACCTCAAAGACTTCCCTGGCCTGGTTGTTTGAAATGGTGCCGGCTTCGATGAGGTCGACAGTGCCAGCCAGGCGTTCGGGGGAGACGGGTGAAGCCGAGGGAGCAAGATTGTCGTCGTTGAGATGCCTGAGAAGCGTGTTGATGACCCAGTTCGCCGTCTTCTTGGGTTTGGCCTGCGATGATTTGACCGCAGCTTCAAAGTAATCGGCAAGGGCTCGATCGGAAGCAAGGACGTTGGCATCGTAGTCTGTAATTTCGTAATTCTGTTCGAAACGGGTCGCCTTTTCGGCCGGGAGTTCGGGGACATGTTGGCGCATGCGTTCGACAATATCTCCGGAACGCACGGGAAGGAGATCGGGATCAGGGAAGTAGCGGTAGTCGTGCGCATCTTCCTTGCCACGCATGAATTCGGTGACACCGGCGTTATCATTCCAGCGCCAGGTGGCCTGAACGTGGGTGCCGCCCTCTTCCAGGACGTTGATCTGACGCTCGATCTCGTGGTGGAGGGCGCGGCGAACGGCGGAGATCGAATTCATGTTCTTGAGTTCGATCTTGGTGCCCAGTTCATCGGTGTCCCTGGTCCGGACGGAGACGTTGACGTCGCAGCGCAGTTGGCCCTTTTCCATGTCGGCATCAGAGATGCCGCCGTAGATCAGGATCTGCTGGAGGGTCTTGAGATAGGCGAAAGCCTCTTCGGGAGTTTCGATTTCCGGCTCCGAGACGATCTCCATCAAGGGTGTGCCGGCTCGGTTGAAATCGATCACGCTGGCATTTTCCAGGTGGGTGGATTTCGCCACGTCCTCCTCGAGGTGGATGCGGGTGAGGCCGATTTTCCTGCCCGGGTTGGCGATATTCTTCTGGTAGTCCCGGGGGTAGTTGTGATCGGAGAGGGCTACCGCCCCACCGAGACAGAGGGGTAGATCGAACTGCGAGATCTGGTAGTTCTTGGGCATGTCCGGATAGAAGTAGTTCTTCCGGTCCCACTTGGAGATTTCCGGTGTCTCGCATTGGAGGAGGAGGCCGGCGAGGATGGTCTGTTCGATGGCGGCCTTGTTGAGGACGGGCAGGGAACCGGGCAGACCGAGACAGGTGGGGCATACGTTGGTGTTGGGGTCCTCTCCAAAGCTGGTCCGACATCCACAGAACATCTTGCTGCTGGTGTTGACCTGGCAGTGAACCTCAAGACCGATGGTCGCAATGTAATCCTCGTGCATCAGGGGCAGTGGTGAGTGGTCCGGGCGCGCCACATAAGAAAGCAATGGCAGAAGGCCGGGGGACGGGAAGTTATTCGTTCGCCTTCCCGGCGGGGATGAGTCCGATCGCTTCCTCGATATCGAGTTCTGCAAATCGGGACTGGTCCTCCTCGCTCCTGCAGGCCTCCTTGATGAAGTCCGAGTGGAGGAGCTGCGAATACTGGCCCTCTTCATAAAATGCCTTGAGCTTGGCATTCTGCTGTTCGAGCAGGGAATTGATCTTAGCCTGCTTGGTGGCCTCGCGAACATCCTTCTTCAGGTTCGCGCGCGTCCAGGCCTGCTCGTTGTCACGCAGGATGGTGAGTTTGGAGAGGTTGGCCTCGGAACGGTTGTTGAGGAAATCGAGGAAATCTAGCTGCTCCTCGTGAAACTGGCCGACAGCGCTGGTGTCGAGGCCTCGTTTCAGCTTCGAGAAGATTGGCTGGGAGGGGCGTTTGGCGGCCCGGTCCTCGGGGGTGGTGGCGCTGATCCACTCCTCGTTGTTGACAGCCGTGCGCAACCAGTCGAGCTCGGAGAGGGTGCCGTTGTAGCGGACGCCCACCAGACAGTACCACACGAAGGCTGCTCCCATGACGAAGCCGAGCATGCCTCCGAGGGGGGCGATTTTCCTGGCCTTGCCTTCCTTGGAACTCACCGGTTTGAGCAGGATCCCGAAAAGGGCCCGCGCCACGAAGAAAATAGCGAGTCCAAGGATGACTCCCACGGCAGTAGACATCCAGGGATCGGGATTCTCGATGAGGGTGCCGGAAATGGAGGACCCGTTCTTGAAGCCCAAGAGGCTCGCGAGGATGCCGGCTGAGAGCGCGATCAGGCCGAAGGTCATGCGGACGAAGCCCTTGATGAGGATGACCATGAAGATGATGATAATGATACCTATGACTCCGAAGATCGAGATATCGAAGGTTGTGATCGCTAGCATTTCAGAGGGATGAAACCGGTTAATGTTGTGCTGAGGATTCCAGTCCGCATTGGGTTATCTGGCGAAGGAAATGGTCGTAGGGGGCAAGGAGCTTTGCCGCCAGGGTGAGTGATCCCGTCCTGGCAGGTTGGTTGTTCCTGAGGTGAACCTTGATATCCTTTTGCTCGCCAGACTCAAGCGTCACAGTTTTCCTGTGGTTTGCAGCCCGGAACGTGATGCTTGTCTCGTTTTTTTATTCATTCACCAAGGTTTTTTCCGGAATCTTGATTCCGCTGGTCTTGGTTTCCTCGCGAATGATCGCGACGGCATTGATGAACGGCGTCTGCTGGAGGGCGGGAGTCTCGGTTTCCGCCACCAAGTCTATCACCAGGCTTGAGTCGATGTTGATGGAAAATTCCTTCCAGATGCCATGCTCTGGCCTGCCGGCTTCCCTGACGATGTCGAAATCGGTAAGCACGGTTTCCCCGTTAAGGCGCACACCAAAAACACGCTGCCCGGGAAGATCACCAGCGGGAGCGGAAAATCCCAGGCGTATTTTGTACCGCCCTTTCCCATCACCGGGCGTGGTCACGGGCACCGTGCATTGCCTCATCCCGCGAACAGCGGAGGTGAAAACAAAATGTGTGTCGGTATCACCTTCCGGGATCGATTGCGAATGGCGCCCCACGGATCCACCTCCAGGGTATGTGACCACCTCCGCTTCAAGATCAAGCAATAGCTTGTGCCGGTGGGGACGTTCCGTGGTCAGCCAGAGATTGCCGTCCGGATCCCGCCGGTCGCCTGTGCCGCCAAGATCAAGATAGAGGTGCTTTACCGGCAGGACGGGGCCGGGTTGGGCGAAGAGGAAAGGCGTTGCGGGAGGAGCTTCCACCTGTCCCATCGCCACGGAAAACGGCAGTGACCAGGAACAACTGCAATACACAGCCATTGGCGGCTTGATCATCATGCCGCCACCGGTGATGGCGTCAAAGAGACAACTCATGCGGCTGTGATAGAACGTGTAGAGACCGTCGTCGTTGAGCAAATCGTGATAGGCAACGCCCGTCGAGCGCCCAAAGAGAAAGTGCCGTGAGGCGGAGAACTGCCCGCACTGTTTCCCGTATCGGCACCAGGCCCAGTCTGCCTTCCGGCCGGTGACCGGATGGGTGCGCTGACGGCGTTCTCCGGTTTGGATGTCATAGCCCCAGGGTTCAGCATAGATTGTTCCATTGGCGATGACAGGCCGGGTTCGATAATCTGCATGCTTGCTCCACAGCAGTTTTCCGGTGTCGCCTGCGTAGACAGTCAGGGTGCGTGGCTTGTAGGCTCCATTGGGCCATTGTCGCCAACCTTTGTCAGCTCCGCTCTGGGTTGCGAAGACAACAGTGTTGTCGCTGGCCATGGTGAAGGGAATGATCGACGGGTTGTAGTGGACACCGCGTCGACCGCTGTAAAGGAAGACATTGGTCGTATCGATTCCGGCTTCGTAGAGAATTCTCCCGGTTGTTCCCTCGAGGGCGGCCATGGCCTGTATCGTACGTTTTGAAGGGTCAAAATCCTTAAGCCGTTCCGGGGAATGCTGCTGGAAATAGGCTTTTATCTCGGTGAGTGCTTTCTCACGATGGGTGTCAGTTACGGGAATACTGCAATAGAGGCGGCCGTCACTGATTGCCACCCAGCTATCCCACTGGCGTTCCTGTCCCACTCCACCGATTGTCCAGAGGCGCTTTCCAGAGGCCGAGTCCTCCGCGAAGATGCAGCGGAAGTCCTTCCTGATTTCCTGATCTCCCTGCTTGGTGATTTTCTGCCATTGGACGTGGCCGTAGACAATCTTCCCGTCACGACTGGCGGCCATTTGACTGATGGTTCCCTGCTCCATCATCCTGGGAAGCACAACACCATCAATTTTCTTGCCAGTCTGAAGAGTGACCCGTTCCCACAGGGCCTTGCCGGTGGGGCGGTCGTCCTTGAATATCTCCCTGCGGAGATAAACCGTCTTGTCAGCAATGAAGAATTGCGAGTTTTCCGGGCAGGGGTAGTACCAGAGTTTGCGGCCGCTGTACTGATCACAGGCGATGATGCCATTGTGGACGGGAAGCAGCATCAGGCCGTGCGCCAGGCGCGCGGGCATGCTGTTGTTTCCGTAGCGCAATACTGGTGGCCCGTACCACAGGACGCCCAGCGGTCCCTTGAGCGCGCCATCGTCACTGGAACCGGTATTGCCGGAGTCACCGAGCTGGTGTGTCCAGCTCCCGGATTGGGCGAGTTGCGGACGGATCCGCCGGCTCCAGATCGCGTCACCGCTCTTCACGAGCGTCCAGCCCTGCTGTTGGGTAGCGGTGTTCCATCTTC
>JAAZXD010000244.1 GCA_014240355.1 Roseibacillus sp.
TGAACAGTTCACCGTGAAGTCGATCTCGGGAATTGCGATCCGGGTAAGTTCATAGGCGGTCACGTAGACGGGCCGCGGATCCCGTTTCACTTCCTTCCCCTTGCGGGCGAGCTTGTAGAGAGGCACCCCATCCTTTTTGATCGCGGAGACCATGGGCGGGATCTGTTCGAATTCGCCCGAGTATTGCTCGAATGCGGACCGAACATCGTCCTCGCTCACCCCCGTCACCTCCCGCTCCTCAATTACTTCCCCTTCCGCATCCTGTGTGCTGGTGGTCGACCCCAACGTGACGGTGCCCACATACTCCTTGTCCTCGCTCATGAGAAGATCCTGAATCTTGGTCGCACGACCCACCACCAGCATCAGGAGCCCTGTCGCCATCGGATCCAGGGTTCCGCAATGGCCAATCTTCTTGATGCCCATGGATCGTCGCGCAATGGCAACCACGTCGTGGGAGGTCATCCCGGGATCCTTATCCACCAGGAGCACTCCACTTGGTACAATATTCGGTTCGTTCATTCGCTCAAAGGAGAAAGAGTTGCCTGCGCCACCCGCAGGAGCCGTGCGACCGCATCTTCCAGTGGCCCCTGCGTCCGCGCCCCAGCCGCCAGGGCATGGCCCCCGCCTCCAAACTGCGCACAAATGTCACACACGTTGACGGAGGAATCCTTGGAACGCAGCGAGAGCCGTACTTTCCCATCCGCCATCTCCTCCACAAAGGCGCAGACGAGAACCCCTCGGATCGCACGCAGGACGTCGATCAGCCCTTCACTGTCTCCTGCCTGCATTCCCACCTGTTCCTTTGTTTTGTGGGATAGTGTCCACCACGCAATCCTGCCATCGTCGGTTAACTGCGTGGTCTCAAGGAGCGCCCGCAGCAATTCCACTCTCCGATATGGATAATCGTGGTAAAGGCGTGCAGTCAGGGACGCGACATCAAGACCCCGACCCACCAGATCAGCCGCCATCCGGTGTGTGTGCACCGTCGTGTTGGAATACTGGAATGATCCCGTGTCCGTCGAGAGAGCAACATAGAGCGCATCACGCGCCACATCGGGCAGCGGCCACTCGAGCTCCCGGATAAGGCCGTAGAGAATCTCCCCCGTGGCGGCTGCACTGGAATCAATGAGCAAGTGGTCGCCATATTCTTCGTTCGAGATGTGGTGATCGATGTTAACCCAGAGCTTCCCCTCTCCCAGCACCTCAAGACACCCCGCGCCAAGGCGCTCCCGGTTTGCCGTGTCGAGCGCGATGACCACCTCGGTCTCTAGGGGTTCAGACGGACGCTCGATCCCCTCCACGCCATTCAGAAAAAGCAGGTTATCCGGCACGCCATCCTCGTTGAGCGCACGGACCGATTTACCCAACGCTTCCAATACGGCCTTGAGCGCCACCTCTGACCCGATCGCATCACCATCGGGACGGGCATGACTCAGGAGCACGAAGTGCTCGTGTGTGGAGACAATCCTGAAAAGCCCGGATGCTGTGATCGGTTGACCCATGGACGGTTGGAACGTTCAGCGGGAAGGGCGCGGATTGTCTACAACACCCGCAGGATCGCAAGCAAAAGTAGGGCTTTATGAAGGAGCCGCACCGGGGACCGGAAATCCGCGATTCCGGGCCTTCCTCTATCCCTTTCACCGGGGTGCGACAACAGAAACCACCATATCGTGAATCCGAAGTCCGCGGACAAACGATGAGGATCAAGCCCTCAGGAGCCGGGCTACTGTTCCGGCGTCTTTTCCAGACCTTCGCCTTGAGTCCGCCCTTCCGCGGCTTCCTCGATCCCCAGCCGTTCGGCGCGAAGATACGCGGTCCGGGCTTCCTTCTCTTTTCCCATTTCAGTCAGGCATTTCCCGAATTCGAGGTGTCCATGGCCAAAATCCGGCCATGCCCGCAAGAGCTGCGAATAGGAGATCTCGGCAAGCTCCAGGTTTTCCTGCTCACGGTAAAACTGGGCGAGATAGTAAAGGGCCACCGCATTCTCAGGCTGATAGTTCAGGACACGGCGACAACGGCCTGCAGCCTCCTCGGTAACGCCCCCGTGGCGTTTCTCACCGGCAACCTGATAAGCGCTATGGATCCAGAGGTCCCGGCTGTTGCTGTCAATGGCAGCCCCCATCAATTCCTCAAACAATTCGGCGATCTCCGGGGCCAGACGTTCCACCGAATCAACGAAAGCATCCACGATTTCATAAACGCTGAACCGGCTCAGGATTCCCTTGCCGGTGGCAAACTCCCTGTCGCTGAACAGCAGATTGCGCATTCGCGCGTGGAGCAGGTTGTAGGCGGTATCGGACAGGAAGATGCGGAAATGGTGGCCATCGCGGGAGTGAGACTCAATCCGTTTCGCCAGGTTGATCGCGTAGCCCTGCATCTTGAATCCGGATTCCAACTGCCTCGCCCAGACAGTCCCGAAATTAATCCCAACCGCAATTTCAGCCGCAGCCGAGCGGCGTTCTACCCGCTCCCGGTTAAAGGGGGATGCGAACCAGGCCGCCTTGAGCGTAATCCCGAGCGTTGCGAGAAGGTAAACATCATTTGAGGGCTTGGCAGTGTGCATGAAAAACACCAGCTCGTCACCTATCACAAAGTACTCGTAATCCCGGACTCGCTCATACTTCCCGCGCAGATAATGCTCAAAAAAATGCTCGCACTGGACACGCACCACCTCGTGAAACGACTCAACGTAATCCGAATATTCCTTGAGCCCGAGAACACTGGCGAACACCGATGAATCGACCAGGTCCACGAACATGATTGCCGTGTCCAGGGGCCCTTCCCACTTTGGCTGACTGCCCGCTGGCGCGCTCACCTCATCCCGGGATTCACCCTCGCGCTTTGACGATGAACCCATCACTCGATCTCTGCTGGGTCAGGGACATGGGGGACAACCTCAGCTGGGTCAGGGACGTTGGGGACGATCTCTGCCGGATCGGGAACATTAGTACCCTCTGCCGGGGGGGTGGCGCCAGGATCGCTTTCCTTCTCGTCTCCAATCACCTTCCCCGTCTCCAGCGACGAGGGACCAGCTCCTCCCCCCCTGCTCGTTGTGGACGACTCCTCACAGCCCGCCGAAAAAAGGGAAACCGCACACATCACCAGCATGCACCGGAACAGAAAAAAGAATGAATTGGTCATCATTAGATAGGTGGCTTGGTGGTTATCCTGAGCTGATTATTCCCCTCATCCCAACTGCATGACGAGACAAATCAATCAAGGCTGTCGGATGTCAATACTACAAACGGAAAACCAGAGGTCCGTTTTCATAATAATCGCAAATCCGACATAATATTGTCATGGCGCAACGGGCAGAAGCGACTTTCCATCTCAGTTCACCACAACACAAAACCCCGGCAGGATCGACGTATGCTGCCACCCAGAGTTCCTCGCTGTGATCTCCGCCCGGGATCAGCAGTGGCGCGGGCAGGCGCACCTCGAAAACACCCCGGCCACCTACTCCTCTTCTTCCTGGGGTGCCGTCGGCAACTCCGCCACCTTGTCGAGCAGGTTGACGATATCCACCCCCCGCACAACCGAGTCATCGCTGAGGAAACGCAGAACGGGCGTGTTCTTCAACACCACCCGTTTCATCACCCGGCCCTGAATGGATCCGTGTTCTCCATTGAGCCGTGAAATCACCTTCCCTTCGTGCCCGCCCAGCACTCCTATAAAGACCTTCGCCTCCTTCAGGTCCTGCGAAACCTCCACCGCATTCACTGTCACCAGTGATCCGTCCCATTCGAAATCACGCTGCAGGACACCACTGATCTCACGCTTCAGCAGTTCGTTTACCCTGTCAGTACGTCGCGACATGGATCTCCCGAATGATAAATTACCAACGCCCCAAATGGCAGCCAGAGCGCTAAAGGGTCTGATCGATCTTCTCGAGCTCGTAGCATTCGATTACGTCGTCGACTTCGTACTCGTTGAACTCCCCAAGCCGGATTCCGCATTCGATGCCCTGTTTGACTTCCTCCACATCATCATTGATCCGCCGCAGGGTGGACATTTTCCCGTCAAATACGGGCGTGCCATCCCTCAACACACGCGCATGCGCCGTCCGGGTCACCTTGCCGTCCGCGACCAGGCAGCCCGCTGCCCGTCCCCGCTTGACCTTGAAAATCTGCTTCACCTCGGCATGCCCGAGAATGTTCTCTCGCAGCTCCGGTTCCAGCAGTCCCAACATGGCATCCTTCACCTGATCGATGAGTTCGTAGACAATCGAATAAAGCTTTATCTGCACACCCTCACGCTTGGCACCCTTTACCGCGTTGCTCTCCACCTTCACGTTGAATCCCAGCACCACCGCGTCCGAACTACTGGCCAGCAGGATGTCGGACTCGCTGATCGATCCAGCCGCCGCATGGATAAACTTGACCTCCACCTTGTCGGACTCCACATCGCCAATCGCCCCCTTGATTGCCTCAACCGACCCCTGCACGTCACATTTCAGGATCAACTTGAGCACCACCTTCTGGCCTCCTTCAACCATAGCCAGCATATCTTCCATGCGGCTTTTCCTGGGACGCTCCAGACGCTCCTGCCGACGCTCAAGCTGCCGCTCGTCGCTCAGCTTCTTGGCCGCCCTTTCGTGCTCCATGGCCACCAGTTCATCCCCAACGTTGGGCAGTTCGGCAAATCCAAGCACTTCCACCGGGATGGCTGGACCGGCCTCCTCCACCTGCTCGTTCCGATCGTTGAGGAGCGACTTCACCTTACCCGCATAGGGGCCGCAGATAAACGGGGTGCCTACTTCAAGGGTTCCCGTCTCCACTATCACGGTGGCGGTCGGACCCTTCCCGGGCTGCACCTTGGCCTCAATCACGGCGGCACGCGCATTCGCTTCGGGATTCGCCTTCAGCTCCAGCACCTCCGCCTGCAATGCCATTAACTCGGCCAGTTCGTCCATTCCCTGGCCGGTGATGGCCGAGACTTCCACCGTCTCCGTGTTGCCCCCCAGATCTGTTGACATGAGG
>JAAZXD010000245.1 GCA_014240355.1 Roseibacillus sp.
CACTTTGGGGAACAGATGGCCCTCCCCTGGCTCGACGCGGCCCGCTATGCCGACACCAACGGATATTCGATCGATGGAGGCCGCGACGCCTGGCTCTGGCGCGACTGGGTCATCAAGGCTTTCAACGGGAATATGCCCTACGACCGCTTCCTCATCGAGCAACTGGCCGGTGATCTCCTTGAGAATCCCACCCAGGAGCAACTGATTGCCACCGCCTTCAACCGGCACCATTCCGTGACGCACGAAGGAGGAACCATTGCCGAGGAGAACCTCGTCAATTACGTGGTCGACCGCGTGAAAACGACCGGAGAGTCCATCATGGGAATCACCACCGGTTGCGGACAGTGCCACGATCACAAGTATGATCCTCTCAAGCAGGTGGAGTATTACCAGCTCTTCGCCTTCTTTAACACCCTCGATGACCGCGGCAACGACGGCGACAATGGCATCAATCCCCGCCCCTTCATCGAAACCGGCACCCCGCTGGCCACGGAAGCTGAAATCGATGCGGTGACAAGGGAACTGGCGGAAGCGAAGCTTGCCCTCGCTTCCCCACTACCGGTGGCCCAGGCCGATTGGGAGAAGCAGGCCCAGCTCGAACTGGAACTGCGTGGGAAGGATTTCGAATTGATCGCCCTCGACCACCTCACTTCCACCCTTCCCAATGGCGACCCAGGCCGGATCCAGGTCAAGGAAGACGAATCCGTGGAGGCGGCGGGAGGAGATTTCTCTGCCTACAATGTCTGCTGCCGCATTCCAGAGGGAACCGGCAGGGTGACCGGGCTGCGGGTGGTCTTTGAGCCCGCCCACAATGGGAAAGTGGGCTTTGGCGGAAACTCCATGCCGGGCGGATTCGTGATGAGCACCCTCACGCCATGCTTCAACCCCTTCCCGGCCAAGAATATCGATCTCAACACTGCCATTGCCTACGAACGGGTAACTGCTTCCTCCTTCAAGCCGGGCTTCCGTCCCGAGGTCGTCCACGACACCAGTCGCCGCACGGGCTGGGCCCCGGCGCTGTCCGAGGTCAACAAGCAGCAGCATCTCACCCTGACCTTCACCGAACCGGTCGACACCACGGGGCAGCCGTATCTCACCACGGAACTGGTCTTCAATTACGGGGAAGGGGCCTCTCCGAAGAAATTCCGCCTCTTTCTCATCAAGGGGGTGGATGACACCATCATGCTGCCCGGCCCCATCATTGAGACCCTTGCCCTCGAGCCGGAAAAACGAGGCAAGGAGCGGGCCGAATTCGTCCGCGACTACTTTACCCAGCACAGCAGGGCCAAGGCTCTCGCCCGGCACCGGGTTGCCAACCTGCAGGAACGACTCAAGGTCCTGACTGGCAAGCACCGCATCATGGTGATGAACACCTCCGGGAAACCACGCGTCACACACGTCCTGGAACGCGGCTTCTACGCCAACAAGCGGCAGGCTGTAAAACCGGGCGTGCCCGCCTTCCTGCCCGCCCTCAAGGTGCCTGCTGACCGTGATCTGAACCGACTCGATCTCGCCCGTTGGCTGGTCCGGGCTGATCACCCCCTTACCAGCCGGGTGGCGGTGAACCGCTTCTGGCAAATGCTCTTCGGTCGCGGCATCGTGGAGTCGAGTGCGGACTTCGGCACCCAGAGCGAGTGGCCCAGCCATCCCGCCCTCCTTGATTGGCTGGCCCTGACCTTCCAGAGCTCCGGCTGGGACGTAAAAGCCCTGATCTCGGCCATTGTCACCTCGCGCACCTACCGCCAGGACTCCAACACCGCTCCAGAAATGCTGCAGCGGGACCCCAGAAACGAATTGCTCGCCCGCGGACCGCGCTTCCGACTGTCAGCCGAGATGATCCGGGACCAGGCCCTCGCCACCTCGGGACTCCTCGTCAGGCGTATCGGGGGGCCAAGCGTGAGACCCTACCATCCGGGTGACCTCTGGCGCCAGGTGAGCCATTACGGATCGACCCCGGCAACCTCGCAGACCTACGTGCAGGATCATGGGGAAAAGCTCTACCGCCGCTCGATCTACACCTACTGGAAACGCACCCTTCCTCCACCCAGCATGGCTGCCTTTGATGCCCCCAACCGGGAAGCCTGTACCACCGGACGGGGAGTCACCAACACGCCCCTGCAGGCCTTTATCCTGATGAACGACCCGCAGTATGTGGAGGCTGCCCGGGTGTTCTCCGAGAGCATGCTGACCCAGCCCGGTTCCGACCGCGAGCGCCTCTCGGCCGCCTTTGAGCGGGTTACCTCACGCTCCACCAACGAAGGCGAACTGAAGATCATTAGTGCGGCCCTGGAACGGGAAAGACGTCGTTACCAGGCCGATCCACTCGGGGCCGAACATCTCCTCGCCGTGGGAGAGTCAGCTCGCGACCCGGACCTTCCTGCCGCCGAACACGCCGCCTGGACCAACATCTGCGCTCTCCTCCTCAATCTCTCCGAAGCGGTGACCAGACGCTGAAACCATGAACGATCTTCCCACCATCCTCAATCGCCGCGCCTTTCTCGGCACCGCGGGCAACAGCTTCGGGGCGGTGGCCCTCACCTCCATGCTGGCACGAGGTGATTCGATCCCGCATCCCGCCTACCGGCTGGCCCCCAAGGCCAAGCATGTCATTTACATGTTCCAGTCCGGGGGGCCGTCTCATGTCGATCTCTTCGACGGCTCTCCTTTCCTGATTAAGAACCACGGAAAACACCTTCCGCCCGAGGTCAAGGGTAAGCAACGGGTCACCGGCATGACCTCCGGCATGAAGAACTTTCCAGTGGCCAAGCCCGTCGCTCCCATCAGGCAATGCGGACCCGCGGGGGCCTGGATTTCCGATCTCCTGCCGTGGACCCAGAAGATCGCAGACAAGATCTGCGTGGTGCGTTCGATGAACACCGAGGCCATCAATCACGACCCCGCCATCACCTTCATCAATACCGGCACCATGCAACTGGGCAAAGCCAGCCTGGGGGCCTGGCTCAGCTACGGACTGGGGAGTGAGAGTGAAAACTTCCCGGCCTACATGGTCATGCTCAGCCAGGGAACGGGCAAGAACCCCGGTCAGCCGATTTACTCCCGTCTCTGGGGAAGCGGATTCCTGCCTTCCGAGCACCAGGGCGTTCTCCTGCGCGCCGGGGCGGACCCGGTCCTCTACCTCGACAATCCGCCCGGAATCAAGCGATCCCAGCGCCGCAACCAGCTCAATGATCTTGCCAGCCTCAACCAGGCCTTCGCCGAGCAGACCGGGGACCCGGAAACCCTCGCCCGGATCCAGTCCTATGAGATGTCCTATCGCATGCAGGCCAGCGTCCCGGAGCTCACCGACCTGAGCAAGGAACCCGACGCCACCTTCGATCTCTACGGTCCGGAATCCCGGAAGCCGGGAACCTACGCCGCCAACTGCCTCATGGCCCGCCGACTCGTTGAGCGAGGGGTCCGCTGCGTCCAGCTCTTTCACCGCGGCTGGGACCAGCACATCGCACTTCCCTCCCAGCTACCCCGTCAGTGCCAGGACACCGATCAGCCCTCGGCAGCCCTCATTCTCGACCTCGAGAAACGCGGCTTGCTCGACGAGACCCTCGTCATCTGGGGGGGCGAATTCGGGCGCACGGTCTATCAGCAGGGCCGACTCGACAGCAGTGGGGCAGGACGCGACCACCACGGACGGGCCTTTTCAATCTGGATGGCCGGCGGCGGAATCAAGGGCGGCATCACTTACGGGGAGACCGATGACTACTGCTGGAGCGTGGCCAGGGATCCAGTCCACATCCGCGACCTCAATGCCACCATTCTTCATCAACTGGGCATTGATCACAACCGCCTCATCTACCCCTACCGCGGACTGGACGAAAAAATCACCGGGGTCGAACCGGCCCATCCCGTGAAAGGAATCCTCACCTGATACCACCATGACCCGAACAACTTTTCTGATCCTCCTCCTGACCTGCATCTGCACGGCGGAAATAACCGTCACAGTGAAAGGGCCTGCGCGAATCCCGCATTCCCCGGATGGACCTGCCATCGTACAGCAGGGCGACAGCAAGACTCACACCCGCCCCTATATACACCCCCTTCGCTCGCCCGACGGCAAACACGTCCTCACCCAGTTTTCACCTGGTCACCACAAACACCAGACCGGCCTTTACTGGGGCCAGACCCGGATCAACAGGCGGGACTTCTTCCACAACTACAAGGGAGACTACTGGAAACATATTCAAAATCGTCTCGGCAATAATTTCATGGAATTCCATTCCCAGCTCCTTGACGGGAAAGGCGCCCCAATGCTCGGAGACCGGCAGCAGTGGAATTACATCCCGGGCAAGGACCACTATATTCTCGACCTCAAGTGGACCGGCGCCGCCCTGCAGGATGTCACCATCGGCAAGTATTCCTACGGGGGGCTCTTCCTGCGCATGCCCTGGAAGCGCGGCACCAAGGCTTCCTGCCTCAACAGCGAGGGGCAGAAAAACCAGCAGGGCGAGGGAAAGGCCGCCAAATGGGTCGACCTCGCCATGCAGATCGAAGGGATGACGGAGATGGCGCATATCGTCATGATCGATCACCCGGAGAATCCGGGCTACCCCACCCTCTGGCGTATCGACGGACAGTTTGGAATCGGCCCTGCCCTCGCCCGCCGCGGTGATATCAGGATTCCCAAGGGCGAGAGCCTGACCTACCGCTACCGACTGGTCGTCTACGAGGGAAATGATTTCAGGGCACCACTCGTGGAGCAGGCCATGAAGGATTTTGGCCCGGATCAGCCTGAAGACTAGGACGGCCCGGTCGAAACGGTCCGCACTGACCCCACCTCCACCGGTTGACCCGTGTCAGCCGAGGCCAGCGCAGCAAAGCACAATTCCAGTGACTTGAGATTGCTCCTCGCACTGTTGTTCGGTTCGCGATCCTCCTCGATAGCGCACAGCAGTTCGCCCATCGTCCCCTCGAAACCGGCATCGAACCAGCAGCTCTCGAGGGGAACTGTGCACTGCCCTTC
>JAAZXD010000246.1 GCA_014240355.1 Roseibacillus sp.
ACATCCTCAACCATGGCGAGCAGTCACGGACCCAGATCAACGCGACCTGGTCCTGCACCTGGAGGATTTCACCCGACCAGCCCCCGATCCTGACCTCGATCGCGCTCACCAAATACGAGGAGATCACGCAATCCATCGGCTCCCAACCCCTCTTCGCCGATGCGACCCTAACCCTCCTCGAGGGAGAAGATGCATATCACAGACAGTTCCTCCATTCCTCGGACCACTGGCGGGCCCACCTGCCCCGCGAACTGGGACTCGATCCGGTGGCTAATCATGGCCTTGCTATTGGCGACATCAACGGTGACGGCCTCGACGACCTCTACGTATGCCAGCAGGGCGGACTCCCAAACCGGATGTTTCTCCAGAATCCAGATGGCACGCTGCGCGACATCACCGAAACCAGTGGTGCCGGGTGGCTTGAATACTGTGCTGCAGCACTCCTCGTCGATCTCGACAATGACGGTGACCGTGACCTGATCGTTTCACAGGATTTCCGGGTGATGGTCATGGCCAATGATGGCAACGGGGCCTTCACCCTTGCCTTCGGTTCCTCCACCAAGTCCCAGTCATTCTCACTGGCAGCTGCCGACTATGACAACGACGGCTTCGTCGATTTCTACATCTGCGGATACAACCCGTCCCATTCCGAACTGCGGGGCGGGGCGATGGGAGAGCCCATGCCTTTTCACGATGCCAACAACGGAGGGCCCAACATGCTGTGGCGCAACGAGGGCAACCTGGGATTCAAGGACGTCACCGGAGTCACCGGTATGAATGCAAACAACTCCCGCCACTCCTTTGCCGCCTCATGGGAAGACTACGACAACGATGGCGACCAGGACCTTTACGTTGCCAATGACTATGGCCGGAACTGCCTCTACCGCAATGAAGGCGGTTCCTTCTCTGAAATTGCAGCCGGTTTACACCTTGAGGACACCTCTTCCGGAATGTCGGTGAGCTGGGCCGACTTCAACCTCGATGGCCAGATGGACGTCTACACCAGCAACATGTTCTCCAGTGCCGGAAACCGCATCACCTACCAGAAACAGTTCAAGTCCAACCTGCCCGAGGACGTTCGGAAACAATTCCAGCATCTTGCGATCGGCAACTCCCTCTTTGAGGGCGTTGCCAATAAGCCCTTCAAGGACGTCGGGATCGGAGCCGGGGTCAACATGGGACGCTGGGCCTGGGGCTCGAAGTTCGTCGATTTCAACAATGACGGCCGGGACGATATCCTGGTCGCCAATGGCTTCATCACTACTGCGGACACCGGCGACTTATGAAGTGTCTACTGGCGACAGGTCGTGTCGCAATCGCCCGTCGATGATTTCTCCGAACCCGCCATCGCCTCCTACAAACAGGGTTGGCGGGCCCTGAGTCGCCTCCTGCACGAGGACCGCACCTTCAGCGGCAACGAACGCCACTGCGCATTCCTCAACACCGGCGGCAAAGAAGCCAGTTTTGCGGATGTCTCAGCCCTCACCGGCTTCGGTTTTCCCGACGATGGCCGGGGACTTGCCACGGTCGACTGGGACTTTGATGGTGATCTCGACGTCTGGATGACAAACCGCAACGCCCCCCGGGTGCGTTTTCTCACCAATCACACCCCGCCCGGCCAGAAGTTCATTGCCATTAAGCTCCGCGGGAACGGCAGGACCTGCAACCGTGACGCCATCGGGGCGCGCCTGGAGCTAACCCTCGAAGGGGTGGCACCAGCCACCCGCATCCGCACCCTGCGCTGCGGGGAGGGCTTCCTCTCCCAGTCCAGCAACTGGATTCACTTCGGCATCGGTAAAGCCACCGGAATCACCAGTCTGGTAGTCAAATGGCCTGCCGGACCGGCCGAGAGCTTCACCGGCCTGCAGGCGGGTACATTCTGCCTCATCCAGCAGGGCACCGGGGCGTCTCGCCTCTTCTCCCCACCAGAACAGCGCGTTGTCTTGACTCCGCGGGAACAGACTCCCCTTCCTCCCACCGGAAACACACGTACCATCGCTCCCGCAGGACTTCCCCTGCCCCGGCTGGAAGTGATCGGGGAAAACGGGGAACTGCAACCTTACGCCCCCGACGGAAAACGTCCCCTCGCCATCAATATCTGGTCAAGTATCTGCGCAGCATGTGTGGCCGAACTATCCGAGTGGTCAGAGCACCGTGACGATTTGGCAGGAGCGGGCCTCGACGTGCTCACGCTCAGTACCGACCACCTCGATGGCGCGGCTCCACCGGAAGCGACGCGGGCCGCCCTTGCCAGGACCAGTTCCCCCTTCCCCAACCTGTCCATCTCGGAAGCCGCCCTCAAGGGTCTCGACTTCCTGCAGCGCTCCGTCCTCGATCGCAGGACCCCCCTCCCCGTTCCGAGCACTTTCCTGGTCAACACCGACGGGGAACTGGTGGCCTTCTATCGGGGGCCGGTTGCCGTCAACCAGCTCCTCCAGGATCTGCGCCTGACGGGAACAGAGCATCCCCCTGATGCCCGACGCAATGCCGCCATCCCCTTCCCCGGGCGCTGGATCGGCAAGGCCGTCCCGGGACGACCCAATCGCGTCGCTTCGATCATGGCTGACCACGATGAAGTCGAACTCGGGGCTGCCTACCTGGAACACTGTGCTTCCCTCCTCGAATCAAAAGCAGATGATCCAGACAGCAGACGCAATCTCGGTGACATCTACTACGTCGCCGGACTGCTGAACGGACTCAAGTCCGATCGCCGCGAACTCGCCATCGAGCAACTCTCCCGCGCTCGTGAGCTGATGCCGCAGGACGTTCGCATCCGTTTGGAACTGGGACGTCAATTCTTCCTGGCGGGACAATTGCACAACGCCGAACAGGAGATGGGCAAGGCTGCCGAGATCAACCCCGGTGACCTGGCACTGCTCATGGATCTCGGGTTGATGCGTTTTCGCCTGGGAGAATACGAGAAATCACATGAGGTTTACAGGAACGTCATCCGGGCCACGCCCCGCAACGGTCTGGCCCGCTATCACCTGGCCAATAATGAAGTCCGGCTCAGGCGATTGCCAGAAGCCATCGAAAACTATCGCAGGGCTCTTGCTCGTATTCCGGATCTCACCGAGGCCGCCAACAACCTTGCATGGATCCTCGCCAGTCATCCCGATGAGAATCTCCGGTCCCCGGAAGAAGCGCTCACCATCACCACCCGCCTCTGCCAACAAACCCGGGAGCGATCCCCGCTCTATCTGGACACCCATTCGATCGCCCTGGCCAATCTCGGGAGGTTCCAGGATGCCATCGCGACCGCCAACAAGGCGATTGCGCTCATCCCTCCACGGAACGCGGCCGCGATCGATGGCATCCGCGGACGCATCTCCCTCTACGCCGCCAGCAAGCCCTACCGTGAACGTGGATGGAACGTGGAAGATTGATGAATCTTTCGAAATATCTTTGTCGGTTTAATTTCTAGCCTTGCGCAGAATAGATAGCGTCTTGCCCTTACTGACTTACTGATTAACAAAGCAGGATCCTGGAACCTGGATTACTGGTGATTCCCGTTGACCCGGACCTGCCAGTGAACAACATGTGAGATAGCCCAAGGCCCTTGTTGATAACTTGGCCGCAACCCCTGCCCCATTGGGCAGCCTCCTCTACAACTGCAGAATCCAAGAACAGAACCCAGATATTACGATGAAGGCCCACACCTTATTCACTTCTCTTTCCATCCTGGCCGGCGGTGCAACCATCGCGGGCGCAGCCACCATAATCGGCGATGGCGCGGAGCGTCCCTTTGCCACCGGAGGAAATGCCGATGGCTGGTCCGGAGTCAGCGTGCTCGAAACCGCGATCATCGACTCTACCACCGTTCCCGGCGTGGGGGACCTTGTCGAAATCACGGAGGTGTCGATGTTGGCCGCGGGTGGGCGCGCGGGCGGATCACATCACCTTCAGGCCATCCTCATCGACTCCTCGAACCAGATCGCCTGGATCAGTCCTGAACTCACCCCGACGCAGGACGGCCACAATATCTTTCCCATTACTGGAGCGGAGCTGGTTGACGTCAGCGCCGAAACCTACCGACTCGGCGTCTGGCAGTGGAATGAGGGTGTTGATGACAACGCCGGTGGAACCATCGCCTTTGCGGGAGGTGGCGGTGGCGGGATGTTCCAGCAGAATCTCAATGGAACTCTCGGTGCCGGTGCCATTTCGATCGGCCACGATGTTTCGGGCGGGCAGCAGCACTCTTCAGGGGCAGGGGGCCGCGACTACCAGATCGATGTGGTGGCCACCCGTGTTGTGACCGCCGATAGCGATGGCGACGGGTTGCCGGATTCATGGGAAAACCGCAACAACCTCGATCCGAACGACAACGGCGAAGATCCGAATAACAACGGTGTTCCGGGTGATCCGGACCAAGGCGCTGACGGCGACCCGGACAACGACGGCCTGACGAATCTGGAGGAACTCGTCCTCCACACCGATCCGCAAGAGAACGATACCGACATGGACGGACTCCTCGACGGGGTTGAATCCAATACCGGGACCTGGAACGGCTCCGATGACACCGGTACCGATCCGACTAATGCCGACAGCGATGACGACGGGCTCAGCGACGGCGTCGAGAACCCGGACTTGGCCCACAATCGCCTGGACCCGAGCCAGCAGCCGGGCACCGACCCCAACCTCGCGGATACCGACGGCGACGGCAAGGATGACAGCGTAGAACTCGCAGACGGGACGGACCCCACCAACACGAATGACCTGCTCGTGCCCACGGGTGTCCTCGTTGGTGATGGCGCGGAGCGTCCTTTTGCCACCGGAGGAGGTGCTGATGGCTGGTCCGGAATCAGCGTGCTTGAGACCGCCATCATCGACGATTCGACTCTTCCCGGGGCGGGGAATCTTGTCGAGGTGCTCGAGGTGTCGATGCTTGCCGCGGGTGGTCGCCATGGCGGAACACACCACTTCATGCCTCTCCTCATCGACTCCTCGAACCAGATCGCCT
>JAAZXD010000247.1 GCA_014240355.1 Roseibacillus sp.
CACACCGATCCGCAAAAGGACGATACCGACGACGATGGGATCTCTGACGGGGCCGAAACCAACACCGGCACCTTTGTCAACGCCAGTGACACCGGCACCGATCCTCGCGATGCCGACACCGATGGGGACGGCCTGAGCGATGGGGTGGAGACCGGCACCGGCACCTTTGTCAGTGCCAGTGACACCGGAACCGACCCCCTTGATGCCGACAGCGATGGGGACGGATTTGACGATGGGTTCGAAATCAACAACCTGTCCGACCCGACCGACAACAATGACCGGCCCGAGGTGCCGTCCATCCTCAGCCTGGGAACCGGGACCGGTGCCCTCCTCGGTGGCGACCTGACTGATCCGGAAGATGACGGAGTCGAGGGACCCAACCCCGGCTCCGGCAACTGGGGGGCCCTCTCCTGGAACTGGGTCCATGTCACCGCCAGCAGCGAAGAATACTTCGGCAACCATGGCGGCAGCGAGGGGGCCTTTGACCTCTTCTACAATCAGGTAGGCGCTGGACAGGCCAAGTGGTGCTGCAACGGCCCTCCCCAGTGGCTCACAGTCGAATTTGCCGAACCCGTTGCCATTAATTCCTTCACCGTGACCTCCGGCAACGATGTGCCTGGCCGGGATCCGCTCACCTGGGGCATCTACGGATCGAATGATGGCGTCACTTTCAATCCCATCTTCGAGCAGGACGATCCGGTTTCGCTCTGGCCTCAACGCCTGGAGGTCGTCCTCTTTACCCTGCCCCGGCCCGCTCCGCCCTACCGGTTCATCAAATACGAAGTAACTGCGACGGGGGGCAACCACCAGATTAATGAGATCGAATACTTCGGGGCTGTCGCCTCTGACAGACTTCAACTCGAGGTAGCCCGTTCTCCGCTCGATCCCGCCTTGCTCCGCCTCACCTGGCCCAGCACCCCGGGGAAGGTCTATGACGTTCTCGTCAACCCCGACCTCTCGTCACCAGTGGCGGACTGGGCCGGTCTGGACGGGTCACAGGATATTGCTGCCGACCTCTCAGGAACCAACACCCTGGACATCGCTCTTCCCTTCCCGGGCCAGGGATTCGTCGCCATTCGGGAAGCAAACGCTCCCCCGCTCTTCTTTGACGATCTCGAGTCGGGCGTGGGGGAATGGACCACGGTGGTCAACGATGATAACGGCAACACCCAGTGGGAATTCGGGACCCCTGATGGCTCCACCGGCCCGATCACCGGAGCCGGAGATTCTGCCACCGCATGGTGCACCAACCTGGGCGATTACGGGATCGATTCCGATATTTCCCTCCGTTCTCCCGCAATCGATCTGACCAACGTGAGCGGAGCGGAACTCTCCTTCTCCGCCTTCCGGGACGCGGATGGATTCGGGGACACCGCGATGGTGCGCTTCCTGCGTGCTGCCGACCAGGTGCAACTCGGAGCTGATATCCCCCTCGACATGACCGTCTTCGACACCAACTATTCAACCATCACCATTCCCGTCGCGGCCGGGGCTCTTGGAGAGACGATTCTCGTGGAATGGAACTTCGTCAGTGACGGTAGCGTGGATTCTTTCAGTGGATTATCCATTGATGACGTCAGAGTTATCGCGGCGGCGCCGTAGAACGCTTCAGGGGATGAGTCCCAGCAGGGATTATTGCCAGCCTGCCTGCCCCGGTATCTGCGGGACTCTGGCCAGGCTCTCCGTTGCGAGGGTGAAGTTGGGTGCTCTATTCAATTATTCAGGGAATAGGCACAGGGTTGCAGGGCGACATCTTGCGCGCCCGGAAGGAATGGACAAATACTCCATGAGAGGCCTCTGCATTGTGTTTGCATTATTATTGATGCCTGTGGCCATCGCTCCGGCCCAAGTCCCGGAAGTAGGAGCCGTTCTTGATCGTTACAAGGCCTTTCGTCCCGGAAAAGACGATCTTGCCATGTACCAGATAGACTGGGCCTCCTCGCTGCAGGAGGCTCAGAAAAGGGCGCTTCGCGAAAAGCGCCCCGTATTTCTGGTGATCATCCATGCCCAATACGGGGATCTCTCCTCCGGGCACTGCTGAGCGACCGCCACGCAGGTCCGGGGGGCCTCGCTCATAGACCCGAAGGTGGTTCGCATGTTGCGACCTTTCATTGCTGCTTCCTGGCACGGGCATCGCAATGACCCGAATATTCCTGACCCGGTAAGAGAGGTCTGGCAGAGGAAATTCAGGGGACGGGGTTTCGGTGGAAAGCAAAGCAACGTGGATCTGGCCATTCTCGACTCGGAAGGCAACCTGGTACACTGGTTTGACGCTTTTCGCCGGATGGGGCCCCGGCGGGTCCCGGATGGAGGACAAGGACAAAAGCACGAATCCCTCGGGGACTATACCGTTAGAGGACTAAAGCAGGCGATCCCTGCTCTAGACCTTTCCCACGCACCAACCGCAGAGCATCCCTTAAAACTACCGGATCTGGAACAGTCAGGTATTCGTATTTTCGTGCGCCTGCTGGAAGAACGCATGATCGCCTACCGCGCGCCGGTTGTTGAGGTTGTTGCGCTCAACAAAAAAGACTGGAAGACGCTTAATTATCCGCGCAAAAAGCGCAGGGTAGAAGCTGCTGCTCTGAAAAAATGGCTCTCCCAGGTCTACCCGCCGGGAGTAATGGAGCGCACGAGTCAGCAAACCAAAAAGGTCTACCAGATCGACAGAATCGAGGGAGACCTGACAATAAAACCAGCGGGTTCAGATGGGAAAATGCGCTATGCTCTGCTCCGCGGGAAGGTGCGCCTGACCGACGAGGGTCCAGGCGACTTTACCTACGGTGGTGAACTCGAAGTCGTTCTCACCTATAGTGAATCAAATCCCGGACCCCTGTCCTTACGAGGAGTATTTGAGGGGATCTATCCGCGCTACAACCCTGTTCAGAGACAATCCCGGGACATCCCCCTGCGAGCAGCGTTCGAGTCCCTTCCGGAGGGGGATAAAACGCCACGGTTATTCCCGCAATGAATGAACGCGTCATCCAAGGACCCTGGCAACAGGAAGCCTGTCCGGATTTCTCGCAGGCGAAGTGCAGAGGAACCTTGGTAGTCGTGGCAGGGGCCTTTCGATCGGGAACTCTGTTCTATCCAATCTAGCTCGGGGGCTATCGGGAACGGGAGGCTTCAGGGGCGCCGGAGACTCAATTGAACCTAGGTCGGCTGTTCACCGCGAGCCATGACTACTTTTCCGGTACGCACAGTCTCAATGATATCGAACTGGCTGAGCATGCCGACCGCAGCGTCCACCTTGGGTGAGTCACCGGTAATCATTGCCACCAAGGAGGAGGGGGTGAGATCCACGGTCTTGCCGTTGAAGTGCTCGATGATCTGCAGGGCATCGGTGCGTTGCTGACCGTCTTCCACAAGAAACTTGATGAGCAGCATCTCTCTCACCACGGCGTTGGCGGAGGTGTGTTCATAGCAGTGAATGACGTCGATGAGTTTGCTCACCTGCTTGATAATCTGCTCCAGACCTTCGGGGGCACCCTTGAGGCCGATGGTCATCCGGCTGAAGTGAGGATCGCGACCCTGGGAGACCACCAGGGATTCGATGTTGTAACCTCGCCGGGCGAAGACCTGGCAGATTCTCATGAGGACTCCGGCCTTGTTGTTGACGAAGATGGAGAGAGTATGGATGACGGCGCCGGGATTCGCAGTCCCCGGAGTATCGGAAGTGGTGGTAGTTCTGGCCATGACCTGCGCTGGGTTTGGATTTCCCTGATAATCTTAACGAATTACTAAGTGATTCAGTGCTAGGTGGATCCAACCGGTTTGGCCATTTTCTGCTTGGGGGGCTCTATGAGCATGTCCTCAAGCGGAGCGCCCGCCGGGATCATGGGAAAGACATTGTCTGTCTTGCAGCACTCGGCGTGGATGAGACAGGGTCCCTCGTTGTAGTCGAGGGCCTTTTGAAGGATGCGACTCACATCGGCAGGACGTTTGATGTTGAAACCCTCAATGCCGTAGGCGGCGGCCAGTTTGACAAAGTCCGGATTACCTTCCAGGTCCACTCCACTCTTCCGGTCGTCGAAGAAGAGCTCCTGCCATTGGCGAACCATTCCCAGGTAGTGGTTGTTGAGAACGAGAATCTTGAGAGGTAATTTGTGGAGGGCCGCGGTGGCTAATTCGAAAAGAGTCATCTGGAATCCACCATCGCCCACGATGGCGACCACCAGTTCTTCAGGGCAGGCAAACTGCGCACCGATGGCGGCCGGAAAGCCGAATCCCATGGTGCCCGCCCCGCCCGAGGAGAGCCAGCGGTGGGGGGCGTTGCACTTGTAGAATTGGGCGGCCCACATCTGATGTTGTCCCACATCAGTAGCGATGATGGCTTCACCCCTGGTCAGAATATAGAGTTCGTCGATGACCTGCTGCATACGCAGGCCGCCCTGCTTCTTATAGTGAAGGGGATACTTCTTTTTGTATCCTGCGAGGTGCTTGAGCCACTCCCCGGTGTCGAGTTTTTCAACCCGCTTGTTGAGTTCGACCAGGGCTGCCCTGGCGTCGCCGAGGATTTGCACATCGGGCACGATCATCTTGTTCATTTCGGACGGGTCGATATCGATATGAATGATGCTGGCATTCTTGCCGAACTTCTCGGTCTGGCCGATGATGCGGTCATCGAAGCGTGAGCCCACGTTGAGAATGAGATCCGCCTCGACAATAGCCTTGTTTGCATAAGCGGTGCCGTGCATCCCCAGCATTCCCAGCGCGTGGTCGTCCGTTTCAGGATAGATGCCCTTGCCCAGGAGGGTGGTTGTAACAGGACAGCCAAGCGTGCGGGACAGTTTGAGAAGTTCGTCGCCTGCCCGTGCGATCATGCAGCCCTGCCCGGCGAGGATGATGGGACGGCGGCTTTGGTGGATGAGTCTGACGGCATTCTCGACGGCGTTCTCGTCTATTTCGAAGGCGTGCTCCGGGTGATAGCCCGGCAGGTTGATCTCCGGATCG
>JAAZXD010000248.1 GCA_014240355.1 Roseibacillus sp.
GACGCATCGGCGGTGCTCGATCGTGAGTTTCGTGAGATGGACAAGATCTCGGTCGATTACGGAGTGTTCGAGCGGGCCGAGCGCATCGCGGTCGTCGAGGCTGGCTTCGACTGGGACGACGTGGGTTCCTGGATCTCGGTTGCCAGACACCTCGAAACCGTGTCCGATTCCAACCAGTGCAACACCCCGGTCACGGTGGTGGACAGCAGCAACAACATCGTCTTCAGCGAACAGAACCGTCGCATCGCCCTCCTCGGCGTGGAGGACCTCATCGTGGTGCAAACCGACGACGCCATCCTGGTCGCCAACCGCCACCGGGCCGATGAGATCAGGAAGATCGTCCAGGAACTCCCCGACGAGTTGCTGTAGGAGATTTCAAATCCCGCATTCCCCATGGGCCACCACCCCATTCTCGCCATCGATCACGGCCAGGCTCGCATCGGTCTCGCCGCCACCGATGAGCTGGGAATTGCGTCTCATCCGGTAGAAACCATTCACACGCGCCGGGTCGATCCCCTCCCGCGCATCGCCCAAATCGTGGAAGAGCGAAGGATCAGGCTGATCCTTCTCGGCCTTCCCCTGCGCCTCGATGGCAGGGAAGGCGAAGCGGCCCACCGCGTGCGCGCCTTCGGCACCGAACTCGCCGGGAAGATTCCCGCGATTCCCATCCAATACAGCGACGAACGTCTCACCACCACCAGCGCCGCCGGGAAACTGCGCGAAGCCGGCAAGTCTGCCCGCGCGCAGAAAGACCTTATCGACCAGGTCGCCGCCCTCGAGATTCTCAACGACTGGCTCGCCGAGAACGAGTGCCCGTAGGAGCACCGACTCTTTCCCTGCCTCAACCGGGTTAAATTCCAGTCCGGGATAACCCTAACGGTTCATTGTCCTGCCGGGGCTGGCCCCTAGTCTGGATGATAACTGAACCAGCATCCTGAATCCCATGTATTCACCGGTCCTCTCCACCATGATCGCAGGCGCGTTCCGCGACCACGCACCCGCTCCCCGCGAGTTCTCCCTCCTGAACCTTAAATCCGGTCAAAGCCTCACCATCCGCTACAAGTCGATAGGATGCTCCCACCACTATTCCTACCGCTTCGTCTTCACCGCCCATGAAGTCGTGATCTACGCCCTCGACACCCCGGGGAAGATTGGCACGCCCCGCAAACTCGGAACCCACCGACTCACCGACGAGGAGCGCATCCGCCTGGATCGCCTCTTTGTCTTCTACGCCGGGAAGACGGAAGGCGGCTGCCCCACGGTGGACACCATCCGGTTCACCAAGCGTGATGGAACCCAGCGGGTGCGCACCACCACATACGTGGACGCGACCGGTAGCACCCTGAATCGCAGGGAGATGCTCCCCCTCCCGAACCTCGCCGGGCGCCTGCTCAGCAAGCATCCGGGCTAACCCCTCCCGGGGAAGGCTAATGACCTTTTTTGTCGCCCTCCGAGGTCACAGCTCATAACAACCCGGCATGAGAGCTCTCCTGGCCATCCTGTCGCTTCTCCTGTGGCTCCCTTCCGCCTCCCCCGCCGCCCCCAGGCCAAACATCCTCTTCCTCCTCGTCGACGACCTGCGTCACGACACCTTCGGCTTTGCCGGACACAAGATCTGCCGGACGCCCCACCTTGACGTCCTCGCCAGGGAGAGCCACGTCTTCGAGAGCGCCTTTGTCACCACCGCCATCTGCATGGTGAGCCGCGCCAGCATCTTCACCGGCCAGTACGAAGCCCGCCACCAGATCCACGGTTTTCGCAACGAATTCACCGCGGATGCGTGGGACAAGGCCTACCCGGGACTCCTGAAGAAGGCAGGTTACCACACCGGCTTCGTGGGGAAATATGGCGTGGGCAACAAGATGACGGAAGCACGCAAGACCTTCGACTTCTGGCGCGGCTTCGCGGGACAGGGGCGCTTCCTCGATCCCAAGCGCAAGGACAACCAGCACCTCACCGCCCTGCAGGGGGACCAGTCCCTCGAGTTCCTGCGCACCGCTCCAAAGGACAAACCGTGGTGTCTCTCGGTGAGCTTCAAGGCCGTGCACTGCCAGGACGGAGCCAAGCGCCAGTTCCCCCCCGACAAGCGCGACTAGAAGATGTTTGCCGACATCATGATCCCACCAGCTCCGCTCTCCGATCCTGCGATCTTCCAATCCCTCCACGAGCCCCTCAAGACCTCCGAGTCGCGCCGGCGCTGGGAAATCCGCTTTTCTCCCAAACTCTTCCAGAACACCGTGAAGGACTACTACCGTCTCCTCTTCGGCGTGGACCGGGAGCTCGGACGCATGCGCGAGGAACTGAAGAAGCTGGGGGTGGCCGACAATACCGTGATCATCTTCACCTCTGACCACGGATTCTACCTCGGAGAACGGGGCTTGGCCGGGAAGTGGTTCGCCCATGAGGAATCCATCCGGATCCCCCTCATCATTCACGACCCCCGCCACCGGGAGAAACGCACGCAACCGCTTACAGAACTGGTCCTCAACATCGATTTTGCCCCCACCATTCTCTCCTACGCCGGGATTCCTGCCCCGGAGAGCATGCAGGGTCGCTCCCTCACCCCGCTCCTTGCGAAATCCGCCAAGGACTGGCGGAGTGACTTCTTCTACGAACATCACTTTATCCCCGATCGCATTCCCGAATCCGAGGCCGTTCGCGGCCAGCGTTGGAAATACATCCACTGGCTGGCCCCCAAGCCCGGGGTGGAGGAACTCTACGACCTCGCCAAGGATCCCCTCGAGAGCAACAACCTTGCGGGTGATCCCTCCCACCGGGAGGCCCTCGCCAAAATGCGCAGGCGTTGGCAGGAACTGCGGAAAGCGGCCAGGTAGCGCAGGGTATCCTGGCGTAAGGGATTGCCTATTCGCCCGCGGCCCGGATCGCAGGCCCAGATGATGACCTGCTGAGGAACAATCGCCGTAAAACTGAAGCATCGCCCGTCGCCGGAAAGCGTAACTTGAAAACTGGAACAGGAAGATCGAGACTTTCCTCATGTCCCCCGTCTTCTCCTGACCGTCACTCTTCTGACTGTGGATCCCGCTCTTACCGGCAAGATTCACGACGTGGTGGTCTACGGCGGAATCTTTGCGGGAGTCATGTCCGCGGTGCAGGCCAAACGCATGGGTAAGTCGGTTGTCATCGTCTGTCCTGACACACATCTGGGTGGACTCTCCTCCAGTGACCTGGGTGGCCCATTCCAACCGCGCTACCAAGGTCCCGGCCCTCCTTACCACCTCGGGCGGGTCCGGTGACCGGATCTTTACGTTCAACCAGAAATAGAGTTCCGCACAGGGCTCCTTTCACGGATTCGGCAGACATAAGCTCGCTGGCAGGGCCTCCCTCACCATCAGCAGCAGGGAAACCGACTGGCACGTCATCATCGACGTCGTGCGCTTCGTGCCGGTTACCAGGTGAGAGCCCGATTCTGCTCGACGGAAGAGGAACGACTGCAGAGGCTGGGGTGTGTCTGGCCTGTCCCGCAATATCGCTACTCTAGCGGCAGTCGGCCTTTGTCTCGTCCTACCCTCCTGCGGACAGAAGGATACTCACGAAAAGATCATGGGTGACACCCTGGAACTGATGGAGCAGTTCGCCACCGCTCTTGAACAGGCCAGCGACAATGAAAGTGCCCGGCAGGCCGCTCGCGAAATCGAGGAACTGGTGGAGGAGTTCGACGAGATCGCCGAGCGCTCCGATGCGGTGGGAAACCCCACTCCGGAAGTGGCGCAAGATCTTGCAAAGAAATTTCTCAAGCGCCGGGCGGAGGTCCTTGGACGCATCAGTTCGGCCACCACCAGGGCCAGATCACTTGATGAAGGGAGCCTCCTGGAATCACTTGAGCACCTGGGGAAATCGTGGTCCACCATTCCCTAGGAGGCGCCCCTTTCCTGCGGAGGTTCTCCATCGACAAGCTTCCTGCCCCCCCTAGCATGCCCGGGTGAAGCTCCACCCGCTCTGCCCTCCCCTTCTTCTCCCGGCGTTCTGCTCCACCATCCTCCTCGCGATCGCCGCCCTGGCAACCACAGGTCAATCCGCCGCCGCAGGTCGCCCCAACCTCGTCTTCATGATAGCGGACGACTGCACCTATCTCGACATGGAGGTCTATGGCGGGCAGGCCCGGACTCCGAATCTCAACAAACTGGCCAAGGAGGGGCTGAAGTTCACACGCTGTTTCCAGACCGCCCCGATGTGCTCACCCACCCGGCACAACATCTACACCGGCCTCTACCCGGTGAAATCCGGCGCCTGGCCGAATCACACCTGTGTCTATCCGGGCACCAAATCGGTCGCCCACTACCTCAAGGACGCCGGATACCGGGTGGCCCTGAGCGGCAAGACCCACATTGCACCCAGGGAGTCCTTCCCCTTCGAGTATTCCGGCGACTTCCGCAACAACGGACCCGCAACCAAGCCACTCTTCCCGAATCTCAAGAAGTTCATCACCCAGTGCCGGTCCTCGGATACTCCCTTCTGCCTCTTTGCCTGCTCGAACGAGCCGCACTCGCCCTACACCAAGGGAGACCCATCCGCCTATCCGCCCGAATCGCTCAAGCTTCCCCCGTCGTGGGTAGACACCCCGGCGACGCGCGATTCCTACTCAAAGTACCTTGCCGAAATCACCTACTACGACTGGCAGTGCGGAAGACTCCTGGCCCTGCTCGACGACTTTGGCCTGCGAGATAATACCCTGGTGGTCGTCGTTTCGGAACAGGGCTCAGCCTTCCCCTTTGCCAAGTGGACCTGCTTTGAACTCGGGCTCGCCTCGGGAATGATCGCACGCTGGCCCGGGAAGGTAAAACCCGGCACGAAAACCGATGCCCTCGTCGAATATGTCGACCTCACCCCGACCTTCCTGGAGGCCGCAGGCGCAGCCCCGCAGGACCTTGATCGCAAATCCTTCCTTCCGGTCCTCCTCGGAAAATCCAACACGCACAAAACCTACACT
>JAAZXD010000249.1 GCA_014240355.1 Roseibacillus sp.
CGCACAGACAGGCCCTCCCCGCACCTTGACATCCTGCTCTGGGCGGAGGGCGGTTTTACTGGTAATCTGTCGGGAGTGCTACCATGCGACGATTCTTCCCCCACCTCCTCGCCGGAGTAATGATCAGCTCGACTGCAGCTGGGCCTGAGGGAGCTGAAGAGACCGCCAGGGCTGCTCTACCCGCCCCGGGATTGTCCCCGGCGGGACAGTGGTCCCAGTTCCGGGGTCACCGTGCGAGTGGACTCCTGGCAGGAGCCGGACTGCCCACCCGCTGGCACGTGGGAAAACAGGAAAATGTGCGTTGGCAGACCGGGATCAAGGGCCTTGGGCATGCTTCCCCCATTGTCTGGGGCGATCGGGTCTATCTGGCCACCGCGGTCACCGGGGGGGTGCAGGAACTGGATGTGAAGGTCAGAGGTGATGTCGGATCCGCCAGCGATAATGGCGTGCAGCAATGGCGGTTGCTCGCCATCGACAAAGCGACGGGAGCGGTTCTCTTCAACAAGGTGGGGTTCGAGGGGAAACCAAAGGTCAAGCGCCACACCAAGGCCACCCATTGTAATTCAACACCCACCACGGATGGGAAGAACCTGGTGGCCATTTTCGGATCGGAGGGCCTCTTCTGTTTTGACATGGAGGGAGAGTTGCGCTGGCGGAAGGATCTTGGGCCGATGGATGCGGGCTGGTTCCGGGTAAAGACCGCCCAGTGGGGATTTGGGAGTTCACCGGTCATTCACGACGGCAAGGTCGTGGTTCTTTGCGATGTGCAGGAGGGATCGTTTCTCGCGGTCTACCGGCTTGAGGACGGCAAGGAACTCTGGAAGAGAGAGCGGAAAGATGTCCCGACCTGGGGGACGCCCACCATCGTGGAGCACGAGGGGAAGACTCAGATTCTCGTTAATGGCTGGCATCACACCGGGGCCTACGATTTCGAGAGCGGCGAGGAGATCTGGAAGCTCCAGGGAGGTGGTGACATCCCGGTGCCTACTCCGGTCACTGCCCACGGGAACGTTTTCCTGAGCAATGCGCACGGCAGGCACAGCCCCATGCGCGCAGTCAGGTTGAGCGCCCGGGGTGAGATTACGCCCCGGAAGGTTGACGATACCAGCGAGCACATCCCCTGGGTTCATGGGCGCAAGGGGGCCTACATGGCCACGCCCATCGTGGTGGGGAAGAACCTCTACAGTTGCGATGGGGGGGGTGTCCTGACCTGCTTCGATGCGGTCTCCGGCGAGATCCACTATCGCGAGCGGATCGGGCAGGGTGGGGGAGGATTCAGCGCCTCACCTGTTTCCGATGGCAGGCACCTCTTCTTTGCAGGAGAAACCGGGAAGGTCTTCGTGGTGAAGGCGGGTGATGAATTCTCGGTGGTAGCTGAGAATGAGCTGGACGATACCTGCCTGGCCTCACCGGCTCTGGCCGGGGGGATGCTCTTCTTTCGTACGCGGTTCAAACTGATCGCGATCGGAACGAAGGGCGGGAAGTAGGCCGGTTACGGTTGGATCTGGATCTGCGGCCGGTCGGGGGCGGGCCAGTCGATGTGGAAGGTGTGACCCCGCTCCTTGTCGACCCGCTCGTAGGTATGGGCTCCGAAGAAGTCGCGCTGTCCCTGCAGGAGATTGGCCGGGAGGCGCGCGCTGCGGTAGCTGTCGTAGTAGGAGAGCGCCGAACTGAAGCAGGGAATGGGGATGCCGTGCAGGGCCGCGGTGGCCACCACCTTGCGCCAGTTGGCCTGGCAGCGGTCGATTTCGCTCTTGAAGTAGGGATCGAGGAGGAGATTGGCAATTTCGGGGTTGGCCTGGTAGGCCTCGAAGATCTTCTGGAGGAAGCGGGCGCGAATGATACATCCACCGCGCCAGATCATGGAGATCTGGCCGAAATCCAGCTGCCAGCCATACTCGTTCTGTGCTTCACGCATCAATTGAAAGCCCTGGGCGTAGGAGCAGATCTTGGAACAGTAGAGCGCATCGTGAATGGCCTGCACGAACTCTGTCCGATCGCCCTCGAAAGCCTCGAGGTTGGAGGTGATCACCTGGGAAGCGGCAACCCGTTCTTCCTTGAGGGCACTGATACAGCGGGCAAAGACAGCCTCCGCGATGCAGGGGGCGGCGATGCCCATGTCGAGGGCGTTGATGGAGGTCCACTTGCCGGTTCCCTTCTGGCCGGCGGTGTCGAGCACGATATCGACGAAGGGTTGACCGGTTTCGGGATCTTTCTGACCGAGAATGTCGGCCGTAATCTCGATGAGGAATGAATCCAGGACGCCCTGGTTCCAGTCCCCGAAGACCGCGCTCATTTCCCCGGGAGTTATGCCGAGGAGATTCCCCATCAGATTGTAGGCCTCGCAGATCACCTGCATGTCGCCGTACTCGATGCCGTTGTGGACCATCTTGACATAGTGGCCCGCACCATTTTCGCCGATGTATGTCGCGCAGGGGACACCACCCTCGATGGGTTTTCCCGCTTCGGCGCCTTCCAGGGGCTTGCCGGTTTCTTCGTCGACCTTGGCTGCAATCGCTTCCCAGATGGGTTTGAGTTCCTGCCAGGCACTCTCCTTCCCGCCGGGCATGAGGGCCGGGCCGAAGCGCGCACCTTCCTCTCCGCCCGAGACCCCGGAACCAACAAACCGGAAGCCCTTTTCATTGAGATCCTTTTCCCGGCGGATGGTGTCGGTCCAGAGTGCGTTTCCTCCGTCGATTATGATGTCGTCGGGGTCGAGCAGTTCGGTCAGTCCGTCGATTACCGAGTCGGTGGGGCCGCCGGCCTGGACCAGGATGATGATCTTGCGTGGACGCTTGATGGACTGCACGAACTCCTCAAGGGTCGTTGCGCCCACCACCCCGCCGGGAGTGTCCGGATTGGCGGCCACAAACTTGTCGGTCTTGGAAGTGGTGCGGTTGTAAACGGAAATCCTGAAGCCGTGGTCAGCTATGTTCAGGGCGAGGTTTTGACCCATGACCGCAAGGCCTACGAGTCCGATATCGGAGGAAGTGTCAGACATGGTTTGGCATGAATTCGGGGGCGGGGTTTAGGGGAGTTATTTGGTAGCTTCAAGGCTTAAAACCCCCTTGTGGGAAGTGACGGCATGGAAGGGGAGGAGAAACAGCGAGTTCCTGATCGCTTCCGCGGCAATACTGTCGACCATCTCCCATACGATGAAGTTTCCCTTGATGTTGCTGGCCTGCATCTCCTGCCTTCCGGTCGCGGCTCTTCCCGTCGGAGGGGAAAGGCCCAACATCGTCTTTCTGCTCACTGATGACCAGTGTAGCTATTCGATGGGGTGCTACGGAAATGCCGAGGTAAGGACCCCGCATCTCGATGCCCTCGCGAAGGATGGGATGGTCTTCGATTGCCACTATGTCAGCACGGCGATCTGTATGGCGAGCCGGGCCAACATCCTGACGGGCAAGGTTGAGTTCAGGCACGGATGCAATTTTGAGCATGGGGCCCTCCATAGCTCACACTGGGCCAATTCCTATCCGGTCCTGCTCAAGGAGGCGGGCTACCTGACCGCCATGGCGGGTAAGATAGGGTTGGTGGTCACGACGAAACCGGAAAGGAAAGGGGCGCTGCCCACGAGTGACTTTGACAGATGGGGGGCGGGGCCGGGACAGACGCATTACCAGACCGCGAGGAACAAATCGATGGCGGCCTATGCAGAGAAGTATCCGCATTCCTCGCGCTCCTACGGGGCATTCGGGGCGGATTTCATTGCGGAGGCGGCGAAGGCGGAGAAGCCTTTTTGCCTCTCCGTCAGCTTCAAGGCTCCCCACAAGCCTGCCACTCCCGATCCACTGGACGAGGCGGTCTACGCCGGCAGGACCTTTACCAAGCCCAGGAACTTTGGTCGTGAGTATGGTCTGCATTTTGCCAGGCAGAGCCGCCAGGGGCGCCAGTATGAGAGGTTTTACGGTTGGAACTACGCGACCAAGTACGACGAAGTGATGGCCACGTATCATCAACAGGTTTACGCAGTAGACGTGGCGGTAGGAATGATCCGGTCAGCCCTGGAGAAGAACGGGGTGGCAGGAAACACGGTTGTGATTTTCACCTCGGACAATGGATTTCTGTGTGGGTCGCACGGTTACGGGTCCAAGGTGCTGCCCTACGAGGAATCATCCCGCGTCCCCCTGATCATCCATGATCCGCGCCACTCCAACAGCGGGAAGGAGCTGCGCTGTGACTCCCTGACCGGGAACATCGATCTCATGCCTTCCATCCTGGAGCTGGCCGGGGTGGAGCGTCCGGAGGGGATCGATGGGCACAGTATCCTGTCGCTCTATGAGAACCCGAAGGGCAGGATCCGAACAGCCCTGCCCCTCATCAATGTCTGGGGACCGGCCGAAGTGCACAGTCTCGCGGTGGTCACGAGGGAGACAAAATACATTTACTGGCCCTGGAGCGGGAAGGGCTTTGAGCCGGTGGAGGAACTTTACGATACGGAGCGGGATCCCCTGGAGCTGGAAAACCTCGCTCGTCTCCCGGAGGAGCACGGGGAACTCCTCCAGAGGATGCGGCGCAGCTACGACGGCATCGTTCAGCAATGGCAGCAGGACGCGGTGCCGTATCACAACTACAAGCCGTTCGCAGTGTTCTTTGACCGGGATATCGCGTGGGCTGACAAGGTGGCGGCGCTCAAAAAGTAACCGGTTGGACAGGCTCCATGTCCGGGGAGATACGCCGCAGCTGCTGCGGATCGTGATGAGTTGCCACGCCGGGGGAAGCATGGTGGGATGCCTCCCCTAGCCAGATCAATTCATGAGGATCCTCCTTCCAGCCTTCTTCCTGCTCATCGCGTTTATCCCCTGCGACGCGCAAAAACCGAACATCGTCCTCGTCATGGCGGACGACCTCGGATACGGAGACACGGGCTTCACGGGTCACCCCATCGTGAAGACACCGAACCTCGATCGCCTAGCAGGCGAGGGTGTTCGGCTAGATCGTT
>JAAZXD010000024.1:0-4731 GCA_014240355.1 Roseibacillus sp.
GGCGCATAGCACGGACTTTCGGTATTTCGATGAGGCAGCGTCATGCGACCCACGCCGCGACCGAAGTTCATCTCCTGCGGGAAGCTGAGGAAATCCTGGGCCGCCTTGTCTGGGCAGAGGTCGAAGGAATCGAGGACCTCTCGGTGGAATACTGGAACCTGCGCAAACTCACCAAGAGTTACGGGGAGCTCTCGCATCAAATCGAATCCGCCAACGTCAACCTGTCGGACTACAACGAGCACCGGACAGAACTGCTCGGCATGGTTGTTGACAGCTCCAAGGACCTGGTGGAAGAACAGACTGCTCTGGCCGAAAAAAGCGAACGACTCAAATCCGAGCGTGAAACAATCGTGTCCGAGGCCCGCGCGGTCAAGCGGCGCCATGACGGCATCAAGGCCAAACTCGAAGTCCTCGTCGATGAGGACGACCAACACTCTCCGAAAATCGAGGCCTCCAAACAGGAACTCCTCAATCTCAAGACGCGGTTCAAGGAACTGCGCGACCACCGCGATGCCCTGATCGTCAAGATCGATTCGGTCGAAAACACCCTTAGGGACATTGATGCCCGTATCGAAGAGCGGCGCTCCGAGATGCGGGACGAAGCTCTGGACAACTACCAGAACATTGGGAAGGCCAATCAGAACCTCTCCAGCAACCGTGCGGAGATGGGCTCCCTGGAGAGTGAAATGATCATTCTCTACTCGGAAATCGGTCGCTACGTCCTCGTTAACCACCACAATCCCTCCTTTGCCAAAATCGCCTCAAATCACCGCAGTCTCCTCAATCAGATGTCCGCCCTCACCCTTTCGATCACGCTGAACAATCGGCTTAGCGGACGCACGAACGCCAAGACGAAACAGAGCAACAAGAGCTAATGGATGCGGGAGCCTTCTGGCTGGCTCGAACGGACACCAGGGCATTGGGTCACTTCCCTGTAGTGGCCTCGGCCAGCCTTTCAAGCAGGATTCCATGCAGGCCTCCGAATCCGCCGTTGCTGAGGATCGCCACCACATCGCCTGCCGCGGCCTCGGCCACAACATGCCCTGCTATCTCCTCCACGGTGGGGAGGTAGACTCCCTGCCCTCCCCCCGCGTCGATGTCACGCACGAGCTGTTCAGGGTCCAGCCGCTCCTCCTTCGCAAACTTTTCCGGATCCGCGATGGCGGGGACCACCGCACGGTCGGCACTGGCCAGTGCATCCGCCAGCTCGGACTGGAAAATGTTGCGCCTGGTGGTGTTGGAACGCGGCTCGAAGACCACCCAGAGTCGGGCGTCGGGATAGCGTTGCCGCAAAGCCTGCACCGCGAGCCTGATCGCAGTAGGATGATGGGCGAAATCATCAATCACCCTGATCCCACGCACCTCTCCGCGCAGTTGCTGGCGGCGGGCTATGCCCTCAAAGCTCGCAAAGGCACTGCGAACCTCATCGGACCTCAGTCCCGCAAACATCCCCCCAGCCACCGCCATGGCAGCATTGCGCACATTGAACTCACCCACCATGGGAATGGTGTAACGCTCGTCTACCAGAGTGAAACTGCTGCCATCCGGGTCGTAGGAAACATCCTCGATCCTCATGTCGCAACGCTTCCCGAATCCAAGTGTGCGCACCGGACAGGGAGCCCCCTCGATCACATCCAGGACATTGCAATCATCCCCATTGACTACCGCCAACCCGCCACCGGGAACAATGTTCAGGAGTCGCCGGAAGGTCAGCTTGATCTCGTCCAGGGAGTCATAAATGTCCGCGTGATCAAATTCGATGTTGTTGATGATGACGAACTCGGGGAGGTAGTGCAGGAACTTCGAGCGCTTGTCGAAGAAAGCCGTGTCGTATTCGTCGCCTTCCAGAACGTTGAGCTCGGAATCCGTGAAGCATGCCCCGCGCCCCAGGTTGCCCGGGATCCCTCCGATCATGTAGCCGGGTTCGCGACCGGCCGACTGCAGAACCCAGGTCAGGATCGCGCTGGTAGTGGTCTTGCCGTGCGTCCCTGTTACCACGAAATTCCGCTTTCCGCGCAAAAACTGATCCTTCAGAACTTCAGGCAGGCTCTGGTATAGAAGTTTGCGATTGAGAGCCTCCTCCGCCTCTTCGTTGCCGCGACTGATCGTATTCCCGATGATGATGACATCCGCGCTCTCCGGGATGTTCGATGCGCGATAGCCTTCCACGATTTCCACCCCGCTTTCCTCAAGGAAGGTGGACATGGGCGGATAAATGCGCTCATCGGATCCTGTCACCGTGATCCCCCGCTCTTTCATGGCAGCAGCCACCGCCCCCATCGCCGTCCCACAAACACCAATGAAATGATAGTGATTTTTCTCAGCCATTTGTCATCGGCGAATCATCCCGCATCCCGCCTTGCCCATTCAACATCAAACATCCGGAATCCTCAAAACCCCGGCGCTGCCACCGTGGCAATATCCAGTTCTTCGCGGCGGCGCTCCAGGATGCGGTCCGCTGTTTCACACACCATCTCTTCCAACAGATTTCGAAGGTGACTTCCCTTCCGGTAGTCCGCGGGAGCGATGTGCTTCACACGGTCAGCGTGCGCACACAACTTGTAACACTTCAGAAAGCTGCGTCCGCTAGGATCCTGGGGATTGTAGACCGCAATGGCGCGTCCGCCATTCCTCTTCATTACCGTGAAACAGGGAACGTCAGTGGGGCCGTCACCCACATAGATCATGTTCTCGAACGGAATGGGCCGCAGTTCAGGCGGCATGTGATCATTTACGTCATCATCGTGCTTGAGCAGACCCTTGTTGATCCGGAAGAGAAACTGCGTCTTGGTGGTATGCGAGATGGTACGCTTGGGAAAACTGATATGTCCTTCATGATCCTCGCCGAATTCGCAGCCGAAGATGGCCGTCATCTTACCCGCCAGGCTACTTCCCTCCAGCAGGGTCTTGAGACCCGACGAGATGATATAGTGTTCGATGGCGACTCCCGCGGCGTGATGCTCGGGGCGCAGAACCGCGGACCGGATCTCATCGAAAATTTCCGGAACGCCCGGGTAGTAGCGAAGTCCGCTACCCAGTTCAACCAACCGGGCGTTGGTCACTGCATCCATCTGCAGGTAGTCGAGCAGACACTTCATGTAGGCCAGTTCTCCATCCCACTGCTGCTCCCTGACAAGAGTGTCGCACCGCCTCCAGAACTGCTCAGGATCAATCCCGAATTCGGGAAAAAGCACGTCATCCTGCATAAAGCTGGGACTCAACGTCTGATCGTAATCGTAGATCAGGGCAATCGTGCTCTGTGGAATCGCCATGGGTCAAATACGTGTCTCAACCATGCAGTGGACCGGGACCGACACAAGGACAAGTTCGGGTCGCCCCCACAGGGAGTGCCGCGTCTTCGAATAGCCCCAACAGGAAGGGGTGATCTCCATGCTGTTAGGGATCCTCAGGTTCCCTTGTCACGTTCAGATAGCGGATCCGGTCTTCCTCACACCCGTGCCCATGACGGATCATTTGGCAGGGCACCCAGTCGAAACCCCAACGCAGGGCCCGACCGGGGAACACCGCGGCCCTGAAAAGCCCCGGTATCCCCGTCCTTTTCAATAAATCGCAGGACCATTTCCCAAACAATTTTGATTGTTTCGAGCCTCCGAATGAGAGTCCATTACCCTATGCCTTTGCGGCGAGTGGCGAGCGGGAACCACCGAAATACCGATCAAGCGCCAAAAGGCACGATCGTTTCGCTGTCCTGCGCCCTTGTCCTTCTGGTCCCGCCGCCCTGTTCCGGCCAGGAGATCGATCCCCCGCCCACCGGGGAGGAATTGCTGAACATTCCGGAGGGGAACGGATCCGGGGGGCCTGGGGATCCCTTCACCCTGGTCCCCACCATGCCCGAGAGTCTCCGCATCATCGGCGAGGACTACGAAACCAGGTGGGACGCGGAGAAGGAACTCATCCTCTACCACGGCAACATGCAATGCCGTACCAGCAACGGAATTCAGCTCTTTGCGGACGACATCGTCATAAACCTGAAGGGGAAATTCGTACGCTTCACCGGAAATGTGTCCGTTTACCAGGGTGCAATCCTGCATCGCGGCAAATCGGCCACCTACTGGTATGAGGAAGAGCGCCTGGAGGGAGACGGCCTGCGCATCGGCATGGACCCCATTCTCCTTGAAGCCGACAGATTTCGAATGGTGCAGAGTGATGGACGCACCCTTTTCGTGGGCGAGGATGCGGGCGTGACCACCCACGATATCAGGGATCCCGCCTTCTGGGTGCGGGCCGCAAGGACCACTGTCATCCCGGGCGACAAGGTCATCTTCCGCAACATGAAGCTCTATGCCGGAGACAGGCCGATCTTCTGGCTGCCCTATCTGGCACAGCCTCTTAACACGGAACTGGGATACCACTTCATCCCGGGAGCTCGTTCAAACTGGGGCCCCTACCTCCTCAACCGCTATGGGCTCATGCTCGGAGGCGACAAAGACCCCCGAACCGGTGAACGCAGGGATGCATGGCTGCTCTCCCAGTGGCATCTCGACCTTCTTACCAAACGCGGTGCAGGAACCGGGGTCGACTTCTTCGATACCCGGCAGCGCGAAAACCCGAACCTAGGCTGGCTCAAGCTCTACCACATCCGCGACTTCGACTCGACCCAAAACCGGAGTGGCATCCGGCGCGCAAATGTGGCCGAAAACCGTTTCCGCCTCCAGTTGCGCCACCGCCTCCGGCTCCCCGACGTAGTTCCGGGCGGCACCAGCCACCTCG
>JAAZXD010000024.1:4741-15189 GCA_014240355.1 Roseibacillus sp.
CCAACCTGACCTATCTCAGTGACCGCTTCTACCTGGAGGATTACGACCCAAGCACCTTCCGGGTAGAACCCAATCCCGACAACACTCTCGCTCTCACCCACCAGCGCGAACGCAACCTGCTCACCCTGTGGACCCGGCTGCGTCCCAACTCCTTCTACCGGACCGATACCCGCCTGCCCGAGTTCGCCCTCGACCAGGTCCGGCAGCCCCTCTTCAACTCGCCTATTCTGCACGAAGGACAATTTGTGGCCGGTCTCTACAACGAACACCTTCCCTCCTTTGGACGTCGCAGCCTGAAGGCCGAAGCGGCCTCCCTGCAACCCGGCGACCCGCGCATCACCGAAATCAACACCATCCTGGCCGAACATGGCTACACCCGCCTCCACCTCTGGCAGGAATTCTCCCTTCCCATGCGCCTCGACAACCGGCTCAACCTCGTCCCGCGGGCCGGACTCGGTTCCACCACCTACCACAACGTTGAGGGCCCTGGAGGCAACGAAGAACGCACCCACATCTACGCCGGGGTCGACGCCTCCGTAAAGTTCTCCCGCTCCTTTCCCGAAGTAGAAAGCGACGCCCTGGGTCTGGACAGTCTCCTGCACGTCGTCCAACCCTACGCGGGGGCCTCGTGGATCGCCACCAACGAACTGGATGCCAGTTTTCCCCGCATCGACCGTCTCACCACCAGCACCCGTCCCCGCCCGCTGGGGATAGGCCGCTTCACTGCCATCGACGATATTGAGGACTGGACCATCATCCGTCTGGGCGTTCGCAACCGCTTCCTTACAAAGCGCGACGGCGGCAGCCATGAGTGGCTTTCCATCAATTCCTATCTGGACTGGTTCCAGGAAGATCCAGAATTTGATCGTGAGTTTTCCAACTTCTACAATGAAATCTATTTTCATCCCGTCCCGTGGCTTGAGCTGGGACTGGAAACCCAGTTTCCACTCCTGAGCAAAGTGGGAGATTTCACCGAGATAGTGGGTTCCCTCCGCTATATGCCCACCGACAACCTGGAGCTCACTGTCCGACATCGCTTCCTCAATGACCATCCCATCCTGCAGGATTCCATCCGCTTCGAGTACGGAGCCTTCAAACGATTCAACAAGGACTGGGGAGCCGGCTTCAGTCACCGATGGGAAATCGACGACAGTGTCCTGGAATACCAGCACTACTCTGTCCACCGCACCTTCGACAACTGGGTCGTCTCACTCGGACTTTTCCACCGCAACCACCGTTACGACGACGAGTTCGGTGCCATGATCGGTCTCACTCTCCGCGAGTTTCCCTCCATCAACCTGCCCCTGAAAGTCGGCGCTGATTGAGCCTCCTGCGAGAGCAACTTCTCGACCAGTCTCAGGGACTTGCCGGCAGGGGAGCCCAATTGGAATCATCCTCAGCTCCCTCGACATCCATGGGCATGAGCGGTGGCAACTCATTCCTACGAACGGCCTCAGAGCGTATCGGGGTGAAAACCTTCTTGATCTCCTGCAGGATCTCCAGGGCCCGCTCCTGCTTGCGGTCCCGATAGATCACCCGCACGCGGGCACCCATCCGGTCTTCCTTCACGATGAGCTTGGTGCGCATGTGAGAGAGCGCTTCCTCCTCGGAATCCATGCTCCACCCCTTAATGAGGCTCAGGTTCTCGATCACCTGTTTGAGAACCTGATCGCTCTGCAGGAACTCCTCTTCCTTCGCAAGAACCTCCCGCATATTGGCCCCCTCCTCCACCTGTACCTGGTAATTCAGAACGCCCACCCGATCCCTGCTCATGAACATCCAGCCCAGGATTCCTCCCCCCACCAGACCAAGGAGCAAAATGAAGGTAATGACGACAACAACCGGCCGGGACATAAAGCTCTTCTAGCAAATCACCCCCTCACGCCAAGGGAATTTAGGGAATCCCGGTCCTTGGCAGAACGGTCGTGGCAGGCATCCCGCTTGACCTGCCTCACCACTCGCCCCAATAACGATGCCTCTCCTCCGACAACCAATGCAATTCCCCGCCACCGACGCCTCGCTGCACACCATCTCCAACGGGCTTACTGTCATCATGCAGGTGGACCAAAGCGCCCCGGTTGTCTCCGCCCAGTGCTGGATCGCAACCGGCAGCCAGCACGAAGAGCGCTTCTCCGGCAGCGGACTCTCGCACCTCCTCGAACACATGGTGTTCAAAGGCACGGATTCCTTTCCGGGAGCGGAACTGGCCACCCGCGTAAACTCCGCGGGAGGGCAATGGAATGCCTACACCTCCCTGGACCGGACAGTCTATTACATCGATGGTCCCAGCACTGCCTGTGACACCTTTGTCCATATCCTCTTCGAACTGGCCTTCCTCCCCAGCTTCCCGGAGGAGGATTTCGAAACCGAGCGCGAAGTGATCCGGCGCGAGATTGACATGGGCCGGGACGATCCTGACTCCGCCGCCAGCCAACTCCTCTTTCAGACCTTCTTTCAGCACGACCCCCGCCGCCATCCCGTCATCGGACATCGCAGACTCTTCGACGCCCTCAGCTACGAAGACATGATGGATTATCACCGCCGGTGCTACCTCCCTTCCAACAGCATCTTTGTTCTCTCGGGCGACTTCGACCGCACCACCGTCCTGGCCAACCTGGAACAGATGAGTGAGCGCCTGCCCGGCCGGGCTCTCTCCCGGGTCAATGGTCTACAGGAACCCCGTCAACTCGGACAACGGGAAGCGCGCCAACCTTTCGCCAGCCCGGTCAGCAAGACCACCCTGGCGTGGCAGACGCCGGGACTCGATCACCCGGATACCCCCGCCCTTGAACTGCTCTCCGGCGCACTCGGAGGAGGGCGATCGTCCTACCTCTACCGCCGCTTCCACGAGCAGGAGGGACTCGCCCATTACATCGGAACCTGGGCCTGGAGTCCCGCAGACGGCCCCGGAATGTTCAGTATTTCCGCGGAGGTCGATCATGATCAACGTGACCGCCTGGAGCAGGCCGTCCTCGCCGAACTCACCCCGGCCCTCGAAAGCGAACTGCAACCGGCTCTCGACAGGGCCCGTCGGCAGGTTTTCGCCAGTCAGTTCAAAACCCTCGCCACCGCCTCGGGACGGGCTGCTGATCTGGCCTCCAACTGGCATGAGGCACGTAACCTCGATTTCACCCGCGACTACCTTGATCTGCTCGATCAGGTAACCCCCAACGACCTCGTACGGGTGGCTCACCACTATCTCCGACCTGATGGGCTCACCATCACATCTCTCGATCCCACCGAGACGCATGCCCCTGCTCATGTGACGCGTTCGAGCAAGGCTCCGGGTGAAATCACAACGCGGACCCTCGACAACGGGATCACCCTCGTGCTGCGGCCTGACCCCAGGGTGCCCACCGTGCATTTTCAGGGTGTCTTTCGTGCAGGCCGCCTGGCGGAGACTCCCGGGAACTGCGGCATCAATCCGCTGCATGCATCCCTTCTCACCAGGGGCACCACGGACCACCCCGGCGGTGAATTTGCCCGGGAGGTTGAGTCCCTTGGTGCAACCGTGCACGCCAGCGCGGGCAACAACACCACCATCGTGTCCTCCTTCTGTCTCCAGCCCGACCTTGCTACCGTCCTCGGCTTGTCAGGGGAAGCGCTGAGCATACCGGCCTTTCAGGAAGATACGCTCACCCGGGAACGTGAGGTTCAACGCACGGACCTTCGGGAAGCGATGGAAGATCCCCTCAAGACGGCCTTCCGGCTCCTGCGCAGCACCCTCTTTGGAGATCGGCACTATGGCCTCCCACGTCTCGGCACCGAGGAATCGCTCGAAAAAATCGACTGCCAGGCCCTCCTTGACCACCACCTCCGCTTCATGACGCGCCAGAACGGTGTGCTGGCCGTTTTTGGAGACATCGATCCCGATGCCACCGCGGACCTATGTGAGGGGATCTTTGCCTCCCTCCCTGAAGGATCGACCAGCGAAACCGCCTCCGGAACCGGGCAAGAGATCAATTCCGGCGAGGTCTCCAGGCGCCTGGCCAAGGAACAGGCTGTCATTGCCATCGGCTACCCGGGTGCCCACATCACCTCCGGGGACATCCCCGCCCTGGAATTGATCCACGAGTATTGCGCCAACATGGCTGGCCCTCTCTTCACGCGACTGAGGGAAGAACTGGGACTGGCCTACTACGTCAATGCCACCCAGTTTCACGGCCTGGGCACCGGGCTCTTCGCTTTCTACGTGGGAACAGCGCCCGATCAGGCTGACGTGGCCCGCCGCGAACTGCTTGCCCAGATAGAGATCCTCACCCAGGAAGGCATCCCGGAGAATCCCCTGGCCCATGCCAAGACCAGCGTTCTGGCCAGTGATGCACTCGAAAACCAGAGCAACCACTCCATGGCGCAGGTCTGTGCCCTCAACACCCTTTTCGGCCTTGGGCCCCTCCACCACCTCGAACACGCTGAAAGAGTCAAGTCCCTCACTGCTGAAGAGATCCTTGCCACCGCCCGGAGGTACTTCGGGAGAGACCCGGTCATCGCAACAGTCAGCCCTCAGACCGGTCCCTGAATGCCCATCCGTCCGACTTCTGCAGGACCGGAGGAAACCCTCAGAGATTTCGCGTGTGGTAACGACTGGCCTTCTGCCTTCATCCGGTGTAACCGTCCCGACGACACCTCATGGAGAACGACCCACGCTTCGCCGACTTTGTCATCCTGCAGGCCCAGAACGCAGGAATGTTCCTCGGCCAGGTCCCCAATCCCACCAGTGGAAAGCTGGAAGTGAATATCAAGGCCGCCCGTTCGGTTCTCGATTCGCTTGAGATGCTGGAAAACAAGACCACGGGCAATCGAACACCGGAAGAAGACAAGCTCCTTCAAACCGCCTTGCTGAATCTACGCTCCCTCCACTCCGAGGTTGAGGCACAGGGGGAGGCTGCCGGAGCCTGATTCAACCTTCTGCAGCGCCTGCAGCGATAGGGAGGGAGGGCGGCGCGGATTGTTGCCGCAAGCAGCGGAAATCCCGAGGACACCCACGGAACTTTGCCGCTGACAGCCATCCCTGGCAGGGCATTCCACTCTCATCGGGACCCCGGGAAACCGGATCCGGAGGCAAGAAGTCCTCCCGGCCCAATCCCGCTATTGAATCAGTCCCCGGCCTGCGGCATGGTGGTGGCACCACGAACCGATGGTAGATTCCTTCACGATCCAGAACGTCGAAGTTGGCGGAGGGCACCCCTTTTTCATCCTCGGCCCCTGTGGCCTGGAAAGCGAGGAGTTTGCCTGGGAAATGGCGCGCGCCCTCACTGAAATCTCCTCCCGCCTGGACGTGCCCCTCCTTTTCAAGGCCTCCTACGACAAGGCCAACCGCACGGCAATCGATTCCTACCGTGGACCAGGTGTGAAAGCGGGATGCCGCATCCTCGGTGAGATCGGGAGAGAACTCGGTATCCCGGTCACCACCGACATCCATACGGCGGAGGAGGCTGCGATCGCGGCCGAGCATGTCGACCTTCTCCAAGTGCCCGCTTTCCTCTGCCGCCAGACCGATCTACTGGAGGCCTGTGCAGCCACCGGGCGGGCCGTGAACGTGAAGAAAGGCCAGTTCCTCGCCCCCTGGGATTGCACCAATATTGCCGGTAAGCTGCGTTCCTTCGGTTGCGAACGATTCCTCATCACCGAACGCGGGACGACCTTTGGCTACAACAACCTGGTGGCCGACATGCGCTCCCTCTACTGGATCCGACAGGAGGGCATTCCCGTCATCTTCGACGCTACTCATTCGGTCCAGCGTCCGGGTGGCCTGGGAGGGACGACCGGAGGCGACGGAGAACTGGCCCCCGTTCTGGCCCGCGCCGCAATGGCCACCGGAGTGGATGGCATTTTCATGGAAACACACTCCAACCCTGCGGAAGCTCTCTCCGACGGACCCAACCAGATTTCCCTTGGACAGATCGAAGCCGTCCTCATCTCCCTGATGAAGATTCACCGGGCTCTCTCCACCTGACGGCGCTCCCCGCCCCGGAGAACAGCCCTGCCCTTTCCAGCCAGAACGTCTAGTCCATAACCCAGGCCCTTACGCTCCAGCTCCCTCCCATGCGTGCTTCTCCGCTTCTTCTGGCTCTCGTCCTTTTCGGGACCGGCCCCGAACGCGCACCGGCACAGGAGGAGCCGGAGGGAAAGAATCCGGAACTCCCCTACCAGAAACTGGGGCCAATAATGGACAACCTGCCGGCCGGGAGCATGTTGAAGGAAGTCCGCATCCCCGTCTTCAACAAGAAGCTCGAGCGCATGGCGCTCCTGCAATCCGACTTCCTCAAGGTTCTCACCAAGCGGGACCTCCGCGCAGAGAATATTGCTCTCCGCTATTTTCAGGACGACTCCGTTCTGATCCGCATGCGCATGGGCTCAGCAAACTTCTCCCTCAACACGGGAATACTCCGGGCCCATAAGGTCATCACCCTGCGCGGTGGGAAGATCCGGGGCCAGGGAGCAGGAGGCATCTTCCACCTGGAGTCCCGCTCCGGCTTCTTACGCGGTCCGGTCTCCACCCTCTTGACCGCGTCGGACAACCCGAAAGGGAATCCTCCTGCCTCCGGAAAAAATGAACACCCCCCGGAAAATCCCCTCTCGCCTGCGGGTCTTAGCGAACTCGCCACCGCTTTCACGGGACCTGAAGGCCTGACCGGCACAGAACGCCGCAAGATCGACACCCTCCTCCAGTCGCGCACCAGGTCAGTCCTCGCCAACCGTGCTCCCACGCGCAACTTCATGACTCAAAGCCGTCAGTCGAGCGGAAAGGCGGATGCCGACCTTCGCAGCTTTTCGCATACCATACAGATTCCGGAATCAAAACTCCTCTCCCCCGTCTCCCAGGGAAACCCTGTAACTCCTCCGCCCGTCAAAGCAACCGGGGGAGAAGTCCTGATCACGGCGGAAGGCGGCATGTTCCTCAACCCCGAGCGCGGGCACATTTCCTACCTCCGCAACATCGAGGTTACCGAGTCCCGCTTCACGCTAACCTGCGCCGGACACCTCAAGGTTTTCTTCCCCCCCCAGGATCTCTCCAAGGCCATCAGAAACTCGGATACATCCAGCAGGAACAACACCCCCCCGGTGGAGGGTGGGAGCCGGGAAAAAGAAAAAACCTTTTCCGAACTGGTCGACCCCTACCTCTTCGTGATCTCAGGTGGGGTGCGGGTGACTCTCAAGGATCCCTCCGGCAGGAATCTGCCCAGCATCGCCACCGGTGAGACCGCCGTCGTCAACCGTCGCACCGGAGACATCGTCCTGCAAGGCGGCACCCCCACCATCAGACAGGGACTCAACTCCCTCACCGCTGGGAGCCCCGATCTCTATCTCCGCCTCTACCAGAACGGGGACTTCTATGCAGAGGAAGGCCTCTGGACCACCGTGGGCGACCTCTCCGCTCTCAAGCACCTGGGGAATGGCGCCGACACCCGGGAGAAGCCCTCACCCGACGCGACACCCGCGACAAGACATCCGACCGGCGGAGATTCCGAACCCTCTGCACCCGCCAACCCACCTTCCCCGCAGGGACGCGAGAGAGGTGACAACGACAAAAAGGCGGAGGTGAAGCCCGGAAGAGAAGCCGGAAAACCGCAACTGGTCGTCGTCACCTCCCGTGGCGGCCTTTACTTCGACGCACGGGAGGGCCACATCGTCTATCTCAAGGACGTCAAGGTCCAGCATCCGCAATTTCACATCCAGGCCGACGACGAGATCAAGATCTTCCTGGGAAGGAAACCCGAAGCCTCGGGCGGGGACTTGGCCGGACCGGAAGCCTTCTCCGATATTACCCACGTGGTGGCCAGCGGCAGGGTGCGTCTTATCCGGGAAGATCCCGACGGAAAACGCGCCGCTGTCATTGCGACCGCTCAACATGCCATTCTCGACGTGGCGACTGCAAACATCATGCTGCGCGGAGGAACGCCTGCCATCAGCCAGGGTGACAATTCCCTACGGGGCGGAAAGCCCGACCTCTACATGCGCTTCTACGAAAACGGCAGCCTCTTTGCCCAACCAGGCCCGTGGATCACCACCGGCGACCTCGCCAATCTGCGCCGGAGGAAGGGTGAAAAGAAAAAAACGGCCGAGCTCATCACCGTGACATGCGAGGGCGGGTTCTACTTCGATTCAATCAAGGGCGAGGTTGTCTACCTCGGTGAGATCGCGGTGCAAGAGCCACGTTTCCGCCTGCGCTGCAGTGATAGCATGCGCATCACTCTGACCCGGCGTGAAGAAACCACGGAAAATCGCCTGAAAGGACCGGAAGCGTTTTCCGATGTCGATAAGATCGTGGCCCTCGGGAATGTCTTCATCACCCGCATCCCCGGAGCCGGCGCGCAACCGGTGGTGGCCAACTCCACCGCCGCCACCTACGAGGCCAGCTCGGGAATCCTCGCCCTGCGCGGCGGACGCCCTGGAATCCGTCAGGGAAAGAGCTTCTTCGAAGCCCGCGAGAACGGCCTCTACATCCTGTTCCATCCAAATGGCAGCTTTGAGCTTTCCCGCGGCGCCTGGGAACAATTCTTTGACCTCAAGGACAAAAACTTCGAAAAGCTTCGCAACGAGAAAACAAACTAGCCATCGGTATTAACGTGGACGCCAACGCTGAACAACAACCACAACCGATCCCCATCCCGGCCCCGGGAGCGGCTTCACCTGTCCTGCAGGTGGAGGGCCTCCGCAAGGTCTACAGCGGCCGCCCGGTGGTGGAGAGCGTGAGCCTCACGGTGGGGCCAGGTGAAGTGGTTGGTCTGCTTGGCCCCAATGGGGCCGGCAAAACCACTACCTTCTACATGATCGCCGGCCTCATTCCCCCCGACGCTGGTCAGGTTCGCATGGGCGACCGTAACGTTACCCGGTTGCCCATGCACAAGCGGGCCCGCCACGGCCTCGGCTATCTCCCCCAGGAAGAATCCATCTTCCGCAAGCTCAGCGTAGAGCAGAATCTCCTGGCTGTCCTGGAGACCCGTCGCGACTTGAATCGCAGACAGCGACATGCCCGCTGCGAAGAGTTGCTAGAGCGTTTCGGCATCGAAGGCGTGCGCCGCTCCCCTGCTCTCACGCTCTCCGGTGGAGAAAAACGCCGCCTCTCAATAGCACGGTCACTCTGCACCGAGCCCAGCCTCCTTATGCTCGACGAACCGTTCAGCGGCGTCGATCCCATCGCAGTTCTTGATATCCAGGAGATCATCAAGCAACTCCGCAACGACTACGGCATCTCCCTGCTCATCACCGATCACAACGTGCGCGAAACCCTGCAGATCGTCGACCGTGCCTACCTTCTCCTCGAAGGCCGCGTGGTCCTGGAGGGGCCTTCCGAGCAACTGGCCAACGACCCCGTGGCCCGCCGTCACTACCTGGGCGAAAACTTCTCCATGTAAGCATATCTCAAGATCTCCTAGGAGATCTTGAGAATCCCCGGCCAGGGGAAGACCTGCAACGATCCACAGGAGGATCGTCCATTCGATGAGAACGTTCGATTAATCAACAATCGAAACATCCCCCAAAAGGAGGAGGTAGCGCTCGTGGCTTTAGTGCGCTATGTTGAAAGGTGATGGACCGAGAGTTCGAAAGTTCTTTTCCCGTCCTCACCCACGACAAGATTCCAATGCTAAACGCAAACCTCGAACCTCACATCACCATAACCGTCCGCCACGAACAGGCGACCGCCTTCCTCAAGGAATACGCCACCAGCAAGATTGAGGGTCTCCATCTCGACTACCCGAAAATCATCGAGGCCAAAGCGATCCTGGACGTGCAGGGCAAACGCCACACCGCTGAAATTCTCCTCTTTTGCGCCAATCATATCACCATCGACGCTTCCTCCGAGACCGAGGACATGTACAAGAGCATTGACGAGACCATCGACAAGATCGCCCGCCGAATGCGAAAGCACAAGACGCGACTCCTCAAGCGACATCGCCCCCGCGCCAAGGATGCCATCAGGTTTCTCGATGAGAAAATCTATGCGTCTGATTTCCTCGATACCCACGTCATTGAGGAGGAGCACGACGGAACGGAGCCGGGGCCAAGCAAGACCCGCGAGGAATCCTTCCACCTGCCCACTCTCTTCAAGGAAGAGGCGCTCATGGAACTGGAACTGAGCGATCGCCCGTTCGTCCTCTTCAAGAACGCCCGGCGAAATGTCCTCCAGATTGTCTACAAGCGGCGGGAGGACAGCGACTACGCCCTCGTGGAACTGAACACCACCGTTTAAACAGCGGGACCCTGCATTGGGGAATTCGCCAATCCCCGCAAGACATCGCACGCAGCACACCCCCAGGGATTACCGCTCATAATGCCACTGCTCCTGCCCAAGAGCAGGTCCGGTCCGCCCCTGGACTCCGAAATCCGTGGTTTGAGGTCTCGAAACTGAGATTTAGCATTTAGATATTTCCCCAGACGCACTACCTTGGGGCCATGGCATCCCGGGTGAAAAAGATCACCTCCATCAGCGTGAGCCGCTTCTA